>JANOJK010000488.1:0-1599 GCA_031408165.1 Acidobacteriota bacterium
GGATTCACTATTCGTGCCATGCGCCTCGTGAAGCTGACGAAGGCGGAGGCCGAGGGGTTCTACGCCGTGCACCGCGAGCGGCCGTTTTTCGCCAGCCTGACGGCGTTCATGTCGTCCGGCCCCGTGGTCGTCCTGGCCCTCGAAGCGCCGGATGCCATCCGGAAGTGGCGCACGCTGATGGGGGCGACCGACCCCGCGAAGGCGGACGCGAACACGCTGCGTAAGCAGTTCGGCGCATCGATCGAGAACAACGCGACCCATGGTTCCGACGCGGCTGACACCGCCGCCTACGAAATCGGGTACTTCTTTCCGGGGATGGAACTGGCGTGAGCAGCCTCGATCCCCGATCGTCAATCCACGAATAGCGACGATTATGGCAGGCATCAAATCGGACAGGTGGATCCGGCAGATGGCGCTCGAGCACGGGATGATCGAGCCGTTCGAGGATCGCCAGGTCCGCGAGGGTGTCGTGTCATACGGCCTGTCGTCGTACGGCTACGACATCCGCGTCGCCGACGAGTTCAAGGTGTTCACGAACATCAACAACACCGTGATCGATCCGAAGAACTTCGACCCGCACTGCTTCGTCGACATCAAAGCCGACGTCTGTATCGTCCCCCCCAACTCGTTTGCGCTCGCGCGGACGATCGAGTACTTCCGCATTCCGCGCGACATCCTGACGATCTGCCTCGGCAAGTCCACCTACGCCCGCTGCGGCATCATCGTGAACGTCACCCCCTTCGAGCCCGAGTGGGAGGGGACCGTCACGCTCGAGATCTCCAACACGACGCCGCTCCCCGCGAAGATCTACGCCAACGAAGGGCTTGCGCAGGTGCTGTTCTTCCAGGGAGACGAGCCCTGCGAGGTGTCGTATGCGGACAAGAAGGGCAAGTACCTCAAGCAGCGTGGCGTGACGCTCCCCAGAGTGTGAGAGCCCGTTGCGGGCGGCCCGCTACGGCTTTGACTCGAGCTGGTGTATAATGTCCGGCACCGCCACAATCAGTCTGGAGGGCTCAGCGCAATGACCAAAGTCGTCTGGTCGTAAGGGATAATCTCGGGGTGTCGACCACCCCCCTCACTCACACGCCGGTCGCCGCCGGCCCGGCCTATGCCGAGCGGATTCAGCGGCTGCACTCCACGTTTACCGCCACCCTGAGGGCCGAGCCCGAGAACCGGTTCAACTTCGCCGCCGTTGCCGTCCTCTGGGACGGCCAGAAAATCGGCTACCTCCCTCCCGAAATTTCGCGCCACTACTTCGAGCCGCTGAAAGGCGTCGCGGGTGTCGAGTGCCCGGGGCGCCGCGCGCCCCTGTCGGCGCACGAGAACACCGGCGTGGACACCCTCCTCGACCTCACCGGCGTGCCATGTACGCCCTGAGCCGCGCCCTGTTCGTCCTTCTCACCGTCACCCTCGGCACGGCCGGCGCGCAGACACCGCGGCCTGGGTCCGGGCAGGCGTCCCGGGCGCCGCTGCCGGGCGCCGCGGAGCGCGCGTACAACGCGATCAAGGACCGGGTGGACGGCGCGGCGGCGATGGACCTCGTCGTCTTCATGGATCGGTTCTGGCGGGTGTCGGGCAATCCCGGGTTCAACGCGTCGG
>JANOJK010000505.1:0-3701 GCA_031408165.1 Acidobacteriota bacterium
GGCACCAGCCGGCCGCACCCACGGCACCCGTCCGTCCGTTGCCGGGCCTGGGCACCCATCAGCACCGGATTGCAACCACCAGCCGCGAGGCGCAGCGGCTGTTCAATCAGGGGCTGGTGCTCGTCTACGGCTTCAATCACGGGCAGGCGATCCGGCTTTTCGAGCGCGCGGCGGAGCTCGACCCGCGCGCGCCGATGCCGCTGTGGGGTATCGCCCTCGCGTACGGTCCGAACATCAACGACTTCGAGATGGACCGGGAGCGGGCCAGGACCGCGGACGAGTTCGCGAGGAAGGCGCTGGCGCTGACCTCAGCGGCCAACCCGCGTGAGCGAGCCTATGTCGAGGCCCTGGTGAAGCGGTACTCCAGCGATCCGAACGCCGACTTGAAGAAGCTGCAGGTGGACTACAAGGACGCGATGGCCGCCCTCGCGCGGGCGTATCCCGCCGATCTCGACGCGCAGGTGCTCTACGCCGAGAGCCTGATGGACCTGCGCCCCTGGCAGCTCTGGACGCGTGACGGACGGCCGTCGGACGTGACGGAGGAAGTGATCCGCGTGCTCGAGTCGGTCCTGAAACGCAGTCCGCTGCACCCGGGCGCGAATCACTACTACATCCACACGATGGAAGCGTCGCCGACCCCCGCGAAGGCGCTGGCGTCGGCGAGAAGGCTGGAGACGCTCGTGCCCGCGGCCGGCCACCTCGTGCACATGCCGGCGCACATCTACGCGCGCACCGGCAATTTCGTGGCGTCGGCCAACAGCAACGCGGCCGCCGCCGCCGTGGACGAGCGGTACATGCAGCGCACCAACGCGCGGCGCGGCATGTACCCGCTGATGTATTACAACCACAACGTCCATTTCGAATCGTACGCGGCGGCGATGGCCGGGCAGTACGCCCGCGCCAGGCGGACGGCCGACAAGCTCACGGCAAACGTCGCGCCGGTGGTCGCCGACATGCCGATGATCGAGGGCTTCCTCCCCCAGCAGTACTACGTCCTGCTTCGTTTCTCGAAGTGGGACGACATCCTGGCGCTGCCTGCTCCTGCCGCGCCGCTGCAGCTGACGACCGTCATGTGGCACTACGCGCGAGCAGTGGCGAGGGCCGGGAAGGGTGACGTGCCCGGAGCGCATTCGGAGCAGCAGCGGTTCCTCGACGCCGCCGCGAAGATCCCGGCGGAGGCGCCGGTCGGTGTGTTGAACACGGCGGGGCAGATGTTCGCGGTCGCGCGGCCCGTGCTTGCCGGGCGCATCGCCGCCGCCGGCGGGGAACTCGCCGGCGCCATCGAGCAGTACAGGAGCGCCGTGACCGCAGAGGACGGCCTCACCTACGACGAGCCGCCGACGTGGTACTACCCGGTGCGCGAGACGCTGGGCGCTGCGCTGCTCGCGCACGGTGACGCCGCGGAGGCGGAGAAGGTGTTCCGGAAGGATCTCGAGTACAACCCGCGCAATGGCCGTTCGCTGTTCGGCTTGTGGAAATCGCTCGCGGCGCAGGGACGGAAGACGGAGGCCGCGCGCGCCGCCACGGACTTCCGCCGCGTGTGGGCCGTCGCCGACGTCGTCCTCGCGCTGGATCGCTTCTGAGCGTGTACGACTGCTACGGCGATCAAACACGAAGGAACGAAGGAACGAAGGCAAAGGGCAAACAGAATGAGCTTTGTGCCTTAGTGTCTTAGTGCCTTCGTGAAAAGTCGTGTCGTGGCGTTCAGTCGGCTGATCTAGACGGGTGTCGTCTGCGCCTTCGGTTTCACGTCGGCGACACCCGCGACGTTGAAGCCGGCCCGCTTCAGCAGCGCGTCGAACCCGCCCTTGTCGACCGCTTTTGCGAGCGCCTCGGCCGGCTCCACCAGCTTCTTGTTCACCAGTTCCATCAACGCCTCGTTCAGGCTGACCATCCCGACCGCCCTGTTGACCTGCATGATCGACGGAATCTGGAACGTCTTGCCCTCGCGAATCAGGTTGGCGACCGCGCCGGTCGCAATCAGCACCTCGAGAGCCGCGACGCGGCCGCCGCCAATCTTGCGGCACAGCGTCTGCGCGATGACCCCCTTCAGCGACTCCGACAGCATGATGCGGATCTGCGCCTGCCGGTCGGACGGGAACTGGTCGATGACGCGGTCCACGGTCGACGCCGCGGTCGTGGTGTGCAGCGTGCCGAACACGAGATGGCCGGTTTCCGCCGTCTCGATCGCGATCGCCACCGTCTCGAGGTCGCGCAGCTCGCCGACGAGGATGATGTCGGGGTCCTCGCGCAGCGCCGCGCGCAGCGCGTCCTTGAACGAGTCGGTGTGGGTGTGCACCTCGCGCTGGTTGATCAGGCACTTTTTGTTCGAGTGCACGAATTCGATCGGATCCTCGATCGTGATGATGTGGTCCTGGCGGGTCTTGTTGACGTGATCGATCATCGCGCACAGCGTGGTCGACTTCCCCGACCCGGTCGGGCCGGTGACGAGCACGAGCCCCTTCGTCAGGGCGCACAACTGCAGGATGTGCGGGGAGAGCCCGAGCTGTTCGGCGGTCAGGATCTTCGAGGGTATGACGCGGAAGACCGCGCCGGGCCCGCGCCGATCGGCGTAGACGTTCGAGCGGAAGCGCGCGAGCTCCGCGATTTCGTAGGCGAAGTCGGTGTCGTGCCGCTCCGCGTACTCCTTCCGGTTCTTCTCGGGCATGATCGGCGCGAGAAGCTGCACGATTTCCGGGGCCGTTACAGGGGTGTGCGCCGGATCCAGCGGCTGCATGTGGCCGTCCTTGCGGATCATGGGCACCGAGCCGACGCAGAGATGCAGGTCGGACGCGCCGCCCCTCACCATCGCGTGGAACAACTGATCGATTGCAGGTGCTTCGCTCACGAGGCCGGACCCTCCGTTACAGAGACAATGTGCACCGCGTTGACGATCAGGGTTTCGTCAGGAGTTTCCACGTACCGGAAAACCTCCGGCTGGCGCGTCCAGTCGCTCACGCGCTCGTGTCCTTCGGGGCGGTAGACGCGGATCGCGCCGTCCACCCGCTGGCGGTTGGATAGAAGAATGGACACGGAGTGCCGGGTCGCTACCTCGTACCCGGGGTCCTGCCGCGCCTCGTCGTCGAAGACCTGCACCGTCATCACCTGGACCCGGTTGTACAGCACCGTCCTGGCCATGCCCGCCGCGTGGATTTCGAACGGGAAGAAGCCCGATTCGGAGTTCAGGAGGTCGCCAATCAGTTCGGCGCCGTCGTGGCGGGGGCTGCCGGCGGCGGTGAAAAAGCACCCCTTGACGCGCTCCCCGGTCGCCAGCGAGAGCACCGCCTCGACGCGCCGCTTTTCGAACCTGTACTCGGAGGCGGCGGGCTGCGAGCCCACAAACGGGGTATCGGCCAATGCCGGATGATTCTAACAGGCGCGGCGTACCACGGGCGGCTGACGAAGCTCCGCCTCAACCGCCGAGTAAAGGGACGGCCGGGCGGGTCCAACGCCAGGACCTGCTTCATTCGCAACGACACGGGCTTTAGAAGATGTCTAAGCTGTCGGGTATGTTTCCGAGCCCGGCCGTGTCCGCCGCGTCCGACGGTTCCCTCCGGTAACGGCCAGGACACGGGAAAACGGGTCTGATGTTGGGAGGTGCGCCAATGATCGTCGACCGCTACACGAAAGCTGTGCTTACCGTCATCGCCGGGTGCCTGCTCTGGCTGTGCGCGATGGGGGCGGGGCCGTCCGTCGCCGCG
>JANOJK010000509.1:0-4118 GCA_031408165.1 Acidobacteriota bacterium
CGAGAGGGCGCTCGGTTGCGCGAATCCGTCGCTGAAGGCCTCCGCGGCATCGAACCCGGCCAGCGAGAATCGCCCGCCGTCCTGCCGGACCATAGTGATCGCGGTCGTATCACCGCCGATCCACGGAGTGCCGTTGGCCGCGCAGTCGGGTCCACACGTCGTGGGCGAGTTGACGACATGTGCGTGCGGCGACGTGAACACGAAGCCGTCGACTGTGAGGCGGCCGAACTCCGTGATGTTCCCCGGTTGGGCGACGACGGTGTCGAAGGTGATGACATCGGCATGAGCGACGTTTTTGCCAAGGATCAGAAAGAGTACTCCGAGAATCAGCATTCGATGTTGCATCTGCCGCCTCCCTCGGGCGGCCCTTGCAACTGACATGCCGATTGGGTGCACATGAGGGCGTTGACTGCCCCGCCTACGTGACGAATGTCCGGCGATGGGGAGAGCGCAGCGGCGGCGGGCGGACCTCTCGTTATACCCTAGACTGCCGTGTCAGCTCTTCTCTCCGGTCCCCTCAGTCGTCCTCTCGTCATCAACGTCGCGCCGACCGGCATGGTGGCGTTGCGCGCTCAGCACCCGGGCGTTCCCGAACGCCCCGAACAGATCGCCGACGACGCCGCGCGCTGCTATGCGTCCGGCGCGGCCAGCGTCCACCTGCACGCGCGCGATGACGATGGTCAGCCGACGCATCGACTCGACCGCTGCGCGGCGACGGTCCGCGCCGTCCGCGCGGCCGCGCCCGATCTCATCATCTGCGTCTCGACGAGCGGTCGCCGCGCCACCAGCTTCGAGCAACGCAGCGAGGTCCTGAATCTCGACCGCGACCTGGCGCCCGATCTCGCGTCGCTCACTCTGGGATCGCTCAACTTCCGGACGCAGGTGTCGGTGAATGCGCCTGACACGATCGAGCGCCTGGCGACGGTCATGCGAGAGCGGGGCATTGTCCCGGAGCTCGAGGTGTTCGACGTCGGCATGGTCGATTACGCGCACACGCTGATCGGTCGCGGCGTCCTGCATCCGCCATTCGTGTTCAACCTGCTGCTCGGCTCGTCGGGCACACTGGCGGCGACGCCAGGCAACCTGGCGCTGCTCGTCGAGCGGCTGCCGCGCGGATCGTACTGGCAGGCCGCCGGGATCGGCCGTGCGCAATGGCCGATGAATGCGCTCGGCGTGGTCACGGGCGGGCACGTGCGCACCGGCATGGAAGACAATGTCTGGCTCGATGCCGACACGCGCGCGCCGGCGACCAACGAGGCCCTCGTTCGTCGCGTTGCGGCGCTGTCGGCAGCCGCAGGACGGCCCATCGCAAGCCCCGGCGTCGCCCGGCAGCTGATGGGCCTGCGCGAAAGACGATGAGCAGCGCGCGGCCGCCGCGGCTCCTGGTTTGTGGTGGACCGGCATTCGAGTCCGCCGCGATCGGCGGCATTCAGCACGTCCTGGCAGATCTGGTCGAAGGGCTGCGCGGTTGTGGCTGGCAGGTGGACACCATCTTCGACGGTGCGGGCGACGACCCGTCCTCACCGCCGCCCGCATTCCGGCCGGCACCCTGGCAGTTCCGGCTGGGCCTCGTCGGCGCCGCCCTTCGCCTGCCGGAGGCATGGCGGTTGCCCGTGGGCGTTCTCCTGTACGGGCCCACCCGGCTGCGCGCGCTCTCGGCAGTGCTGTCCCGCATCGACGCGGCGATTCGCAGCGGTGACTATGCGGCCGTCATCGCGTGCGTGGACGTGCGCTCGCCCATCGGGCTTGGCGCGATGGCGGCCGCCTCGCACCCGGGCGCGATTCTGATCAGTCTCGAGCAGATCGCCAGGGAACTGCGGCACAGCACGGCGATCCGGGCGGGTCGTGCCGCCGCGCGCCTAGTCACCGCCGGCAATTCGCATCCCTATCTCTATTCCGCCGTTCGGCCGGCATCGGCCGCCGCGGTCGTGTTCGCCAGCGAGGCCTGGCGCGACGAGGCCGTCGCCGCGGGCTTGCCGGTCGAGCGCGCCCGGGTGATTCCCTTCGGCGTGCCGGTCCCGGATGCGCTGCCCGACCGCGTGGCCGCGGGCACGCCGGCGCGTCTCTTGTGGGCCGCCCGCCTGAGCGCGCGGAAAGGACTCGATCTGTTTCTTCCAGCAGTCGCACTGCTGCGGCGCGAACGCGCCGTGCGTCTCACCCTTGTCGCAGCACCGGAGGCCGGCCCCTACCCGTCTCACGTCGCGCGGCTCATCGACCGCCTCGGGCTCGCCGACATCGTCGATCAGCGTTCGGCCGTCGACCGGCGCGAGCTGCCGTCAGTGTTTGCCAGTCACGATGCGCTGCTGTTCCATTCGGTGTTCCGCGAGCCGGTCGCGCAGATACTGCTGCTCGCATTCGCTCATGGCCTGCCGGTGATCGGTCCGGCGTCGCCGGACCCACGATCGCTGCTGCAGGATGGCGACACCGCGTTCTGCTTCGCCGATCGGTCCGCCGCCGCGGTCGCTGCGGCGATCGGCCGCGCGCTTGACGATGAGGAGGTCCGTGCCGCGGTGCGACGGCGCGCCTTCGCGCGGGTCGTGAGCGGTCACGCCCTCGGGGACACGATCTCGGCGTACGACGTCCTGATCAGGGAAATCGTGGATCTGCGGGTGCGGGCAGCGCACTCGTGATCGCTCCAGGCGCACGGCGGCCCGTGGTCTGGGGGGCGGTGGGCCAGGGCGTGCTGCTGGCGGCGAACCTGTGCCGCAGCGTGCTGCTCGCGCGGTTGCTCGACCCGGCAGCGTTCGGACGGCTGCTGCCGATGTTGAGCGTGGCCACACTGGCGGGCGCCGGGCTCGCCGGGCTCGCCACGGCGGGCGTCCGGCGCGTTGCCGCGAGCGGTACCGCCGACACGGCGTCGCTCAACGTGCGCGGCACCGTCCAGGTTTCGCTCATCGGCAACGCCGCGCTGCTCGTGGCGACAGCGGGCCTGTACCGACTGGTGGGGATGTCCGGAGCAGAGGCCGCCGGCCTCGCCGCGCTCCTCACGGTACTGCTGTGGATTGGTCTGATGAGCGCGCTGGCGCGCGGGCTCGGGCACGTGGTCTTCGTGATCCAGGTGGAACAGGTGGCGGTGCCGATCGCGCAAGCGCTTGCCGTCGCCGCCTGCGTCCTGCGCGGTCGCCCCTCGTCGCTGGCCTTCCTGATGGCTGCGCAGGCGGCCGGGACGCTGCCGCTTCTTGCGCTCCTCGCGCGGCCGGTCGTGGCCGCGACACGCGGGCGCAGGCTTCCCGTGGCGCCGCACCTTCGCCGCGAGATCCTCATCGAAGCGGCGCCGACCATCGTGACCGCGCTCGTCTGGCGCGCCATGGCCGATGCCCCTCTGTGGGCGGCCGGTCTCGCCATCGGCAGCAGCGCCACCGCGGTGTTCGGGGCCGCCCAGCGGATCGCGTCGGTGATCCAGTTGCCGTCGGCGGCCGTGCTGTCCATCCTGGTGCCGGCAACCGCCTCTCTCGCCTCACGCGGACAATACGGCGAGCTCGAACACCGGCTGCGTCGGGGGGCGCGTATCGCCGCCGCAGGATCGGCGGCCGGTGTCCTGGCGATCGTCGCGGCCGGGCCGAGCCTGCCGGCGCTCATCTACGGCCCGTACTTCGCGCAGGCCGCACCGGTGATTGCCGTGCTTGGTGTCGCGCAGCTGATAAACTCCGCGGCGGGACTCGGCGGTATGACGCTCCAGATGATAGACCAGCCGCGGAGTCTTCTTGCGCTGTCGTGCGTTTCTCTCGCGATCCTCGCGGCGATCGTGTGGCCGCTGGCTCTCGCGCTCGGTGTCACCGGTCTCGCATGGGCCTGGCTCATCGCGGTCGTCATCCAGAATCTCCTGATGATCCGCGCCGTCCGCCGTCTGACGGGCATGCACGTGTACATGGCCCAGCGATGACCTTCCGCCGTCTCGCGCTCTATCCGGCGCGCGCGATCGTGGCGGTCACCGTCTCGCCGCTGCTGCTCTGTTATGGTGCGGGCCTGATCAGTTACATGACGGGCGGACGGCTCGTCGCGATGATCCCCGGCGGCGCCGGGATCCTCGCGCGACGCTTCTGGTACCGCCGCACGCTTGCCGCCTGCGGCGCCGACGTGGTCGTCGAGTGGATGGCGGTCCTGAAGACGCCGGCCAT
>JANOJK010000552.1:0-3989 GCA_031408165.1 Acidobacteriota bacterium
ACCGCCTCGGCGGCCGCGCGACGATTGAGATCCGAGACCGCGCTCGCCGCCTGGAACACCGAGAGCAATGCTTCCAGATCGTCCGCCTCGTCCAGCGCCGACCGCGCCGCCGCGATGTCTCCCGCGTCATCCGACGACAGCATCACCTCGAAACGGCAGGCCATCGCGACCCGGTGGATGCGGACCCAGTGATCGGGGTCGCGTGCCCGATCGCCGAAATCGAACGAGAGGAAATTCCGCCGCGTCAGAATCCCGGCCATCACGCTGATTCTTTCACGGTTTGGCGAGAACGGCCCACACGGGACCGTCCGGATAACGATAGGCCTCCCGGGACTCGCGTTTGATGGTCGAGCTGTAGCCCGGGGACATCGGCGCCATGTACCGCCCCCGGCGCAGGACCACCGGATCGACGAAATGCTCGTGCAGGTGATCGACGAACTCCGTGACGCGATCGTCCATCCGGCCGGACACGGCCATGTAGTCCCACATCGACAGGTGCTGCACCAGCTCGCACAGGCCGACGCCGCCGGCGTGCGGGCACACCGGAATGCCGAACTTCGCCGCCATGAGGATGACCGCGAGATTCTCGTTCACCCCGCCGAGCCGGCAGCTGTCAATCTGGCAGTAGCTGATGGCGTTCGCCTGGAGCAGTTGCTTGAACATCACCCGGTTCGCGCAGTGCTCGCCGGTGGCGACGCCGATCGGGTGCACGGCGCGCGCGATCGTCGCGTGGCCGAGGACGTCGTCCGGGCTCGTCGGCTCTTCGATCCACAGCAGGTCGAACGGCGCCAGCTCGCGGACGCGGCCGATCGCCTCGTCAACCCCCCAGCACTGGTTCGCGTCGATCATCAGGTGCCGGTCCGGGCCGATCTCGTCACGGACCATGGCCACCCGTCGCGCATCGTCCGCAGGATCCGCGCCGACTTTCACCTTGAAGTGCGTGAAGCCGTCGGCGATGGCTTCGCGGCAGAGGAGGCGCACCTTGTCGTCCGAGTAGCCCATCCAGCCGGCCGACGTCGTGTAGGCCGGATATCCGTCGCGCAGGAGGACCTGCTCGCGCGCGGCCTTGGTGGCGTGCTGGCGCTCGAGGATCGCGATCGCCTCGTCCTCGGTCAGCGCGTCGGTGATGTACTGAAAATCGATGCAGTCCGCGATCTGCCGCGGCGTCATGTCGGACAGCAGCTTCCAGAGCGGCTTCTTCGCCCGCTTGGCCTGCAGGTCCCACATCGCGTTGACGATGGCGGCCATCGAGATGTGGATGACCCCCTTCTCCGGCCCCAGCCAGCGGAGCTGCGTGTCGCCGGCGAGCGTCCGCCAGAACGCGGCAGGCCGGGCAAACACCTCGTCAACGTCGCGGCCGACGACGAGCGGGCTGAACGCCCGGATCGCTTCCGCGCAGACCTCGTTGCCGCGGCCGATGGTGAACGTGAAGCCGTGGCCGTCGAGTGCCCCGTCCGTGTGGAGAATGACGTACGCGGCGGAGTAGTCCGGATCCTTGTGGACCGCGTCGGTCCCCGCGTTCGTCAGCGACGTGGGAAACCGCACGTCGATAATCTCCAACTCGAGAATCTTCATTCGTCAATCTTCAGTCGGCAACAATCAGGTTCTGGACGAGCGGACACGGTCGAGCGCGACGGCGGCGACGATGATGCCTCCGGTCACGATCTGCTGCACCCAGTTGGCGAGTCCTTTCTGCGAGCAGCCGATCTGGATGATGGTCATGATCGCGGCGCCGATGATCGTGCCGGCGACCGTGCCGCGCCCGCCGGTGAGGCTGCCGCCGCCGATGATGACCGCCGCGATGATATCGAGCTCGAGGCCGACCGCCACGGTGGGATCGCCGACCGACAGCTTGGAGAACTGGAGGAGCCCGGCCATGCCGACGAGGGCTGCCGACATCGTATAGACGGCGATCTTCGTACGCGCGATCGCCACGCCGCAGAGGCGCGCCATGCGCTCATTGGATCCGATCGCAAACACGTGCCGCCCGAATCGCGTGTAGCGCAGGATCCCGGCGACGACGAGCGCCAGCACGATCACCGCCCAGAGGCCGGACGGCAGGCCGATGCCCCCGCGCTGCGATCTCAGCAGATCGTTCAGCCAGGAGATCGGCGCTTCGATGCGCCGTTCCTCCGCGAGTCCTTTCGCCGCACCCCGAACGATCAGCATCGTCCCCAGGGTGACGATGAAGGGCACGACCTTGAGCTGCGTGACCAGGACCCCGTTGAGGCATCCGCACGCCGCCGCCGCGGCCACACCGGCGATCGCCGCGATCAGGGGTGAAAACTCCGCGCGCAGCATCAGCGCGATGACGACGGTGGTGAGCGCAATCATCGAGCCGACCGACAGATCGATGCCGCCGCTCGCGATGACCACCGTCATCCCGAGCGCCGCCATGCAGACGATCGCCGTCTGCCGCGCCATCAGCTCCAGATTGGCGGGGGCGTAGAACTGGCTGCCGACCAGCACGCCGAAGATCGTCGCGACCAGCACCAGTCCGAAGAACACGCCCGCGCGATCGACCATCGAGCGCGCGGTCACAGCGCGGCTCCGGTGGCCTGCATCATCAGATCGTGTTCGGTCAGGCCGGCGGCGGACCGGGGGGCACCGAGACGGCCGCGCCGCATCACGGCGATGCGATCGCAGAGGCCGAGCAGTTCCGGAAGGTAGCTGCTGACCATCAGCACCGCCTTCGCCTGCCGGCCCGCCGGCCCTGCGCCTGGCCGTCTCTCGACGGGGCTCGAGGCAATCCCGAGGCTCTCGACGGATCCAGGGGCCGTGTCGGCCACCAGTTCGTCGATCAGACGGTAGATCTGCGCCTTGCTGCCGACGTCGATTCCGCGCGTGGGTTCGTCGAGCACCAGGACGTCGACGTCATGATGGAGCAGGCGGGCGAGCGCGATCTTCTGCTGGTTGCCGCCGGAGAGCTCCCCGGCGGGCTGCGACGGTCCCGCGCATTTGATCTCCATCCTGGAGATCCACCCGGCCGACGCTTTGCTCTGCCGCCCCGGCAGGACGAGCGCACGCGGGCCGAACGGCTCGAGCCTGGTCAGGGTCAGGTTGTCGGCCACGCTCAGGCCGAGCGCGAGCCCTTCGCTCTTGCGATCTTCGCTCAGCAGGCCCATTCCCGCGCGCCAGCGCCCGCGCGGATCGGCGCCGAGCGCGCCGCCGCTGTAGACCCCGATCCGGACCGTACCGCTCTTCACCGCCTCGAGCCCGAAGAGCGCGCGCAGCAGCCGCGTTCGTCCCGACCCCACCAGCCCCGCGATACCCAGGATCTCTCCCCGGTGCAGCGAGAACGATGCGAATCCCGGCTCCATGCCGTCGACCTCGACGAGGGCCGCGCCCGGCCGCCGCGGGCTTCGCGGGAAGAGATCCGAGGGTGCGGTTCCGACCATCGCGCGAACGATGGCGTCGTGCGTCGCGTCCACGGTCACCCCGCCGCCGGCGTTCCGCCCGTCGCGCAGGACGACGAAGCGATCGGTGATGGTGGTCACCTCCTCGATGAAGTGGGAGATGTAGACGATCGCATGCCCCTGCGCCTTGAGGCGGCCGAGCAGCGCGAAGAGGTGCCGCACGTCGTCGCGGCCAAGGCTGCTCGTCGGTTCGTCGAGTACCAGCACACGACATCCGACGGCGAGCGCGCGTGCGATCTCGACGAGTTGCTGGCCGGCGACCGATAACGTGCCGACCGGGACGTCGGGCGCGATGTCGTCGTGCCCGAGCTGGGCGAGCGCGGCGGTCGCCATCGCGCGCATCCGCGCGCGGTCGACGAGACCGTACCGCATGGGTTCCGCGCCCAGGAGGATGTTCTCCATCACCGACAGGTGAGGCGCCAGCGACAGCTCCTGGTAAATCATGGCGACGCCGGCACGGCGCGCCTCGATCGGGCTCTGCGGCGCGAAAGTTCGGCCGTCGATCGTCATCTCCCCGGCGTCCGGCGCCAGCGCGCCGGCGAGAATGGCCATCAGCGTGCTCTTGCCGGCGCC
>JANOJK010000580.1:0-6047 GCA_031408165.1 Acidobacteriota bacterium
GGATTCACATGTTGTCCCACAAGGTGGGTCTGATTGTCGGCGTGGCCAACAAGCGATCGATCTCCTGGGCGATTGCGCGCGCGGCCGCGGCCGCCGGGGCGCGCGTCGCGCTGACGTTCCAGGGCGAGCGGCTCGAGGAAAACGTCCGTGAGCTGGCCGAGGGGCTGACTGACCCGCTCGTGCTGCCGCTCGACGTGACCGACGATGGCCAGATTGCGCGGGTCTTCGAGGAGATCGAGCGGTCGTTCGGCGGCCTCGACTTCGTGGTCCATGGCGCGGCGTACGCCACGCGCGACGACCTGCTCAATCCTTTCGTCCAGACGTCGCGCGACGGCTTCAAGCTCGCATTGGACGTCAGCGCCTATTCCCTGATTGCGCTGTCCCGGGCCGCGCTTCCGCTGATGGAGCGCCGCGGCGGCGGCAGCATCCTGACGCTCACCTACCTGGGCAGCGAGCGCGTCTTCGAGACCTATCGCGTGATGGGCGTGGCCAAGGCCGCCCTCGAGGCCACCGTCCGCTACCTCGCGGCGGATCTGGGCCCGAAGAACATCCGCGTGAACGCGATCTCCGCCGGCCCCATCAAGACCCTCGCGGCCGCCGGAATCCCCGGCTTCAACAACATCCTCCAGATCTATCGCGACCGCGCGCCGCTGCGGCGCACCGTCGAGACCTCGGAGGTCGCCGACGCCGCGATCTTTCTCCTGAGCGACGCGAGCCGGGCCGTCACCGCCGAGATCCTCATGGTGGACGCGGGCTTCCATGCAACCGGTATGTGAGGGCGTGCGGGACGTCAAGAGCGAGCTCAGGGTACAAGAGTAAAATCCACCCGTGCGTCTGTTGTCGAATGAGCCCGAGACGCCGACGACCAGGCGGATCCGGCTTGCGGTGGACGGGGCCGGCTTTCATTTCCGCGCCGGCCAGGCGGCCTCCCTGGCGGCGGGCCCCGCCGAACCGACACCGTACTCCATCGCGTCGGCGCCGCACGAAACGGCCCGCGAGGGCCGGCTGGAATTCCTCGTCAAGGTGGACGGAGCGAGCCGGTTCGGCGCGATCGTCGACACTCTGCAGCCCGGCACCGCCATCCGCGTCGAAGGACCGGCGGGAACCTTCGTCCTTCCCGACGTGTCGGCGGCTGCGCCGCTCCTCTTCATTGCCGGCGGCACTGGCGTCGCGCCGATGCGCTCGATGATTCTCGAAGCGCTTCACCTGGGCCACCAGGGGACGCGCGCACTCGTGTATTCGGCTCGCTCGCCACTCGAGTTCGCCTACGTCGACGAGTTGAGACGGCTGGCCGATGACGGACGGCTGTCGCTCACCTTGACGCTGACCGGCGAAGTGGAGGAGTGGGCGCATGCCCGCGGCCGCACGGGCGCGGCGCATCTCTCGGCGCTCGTCACACCCGGCACGACGGCCTTCGTGTGCGGCCCCCCCGCCATGGTCGCCGACCTGCCGGCGGCGCTCGTCTCGCTGGGGCTCCCGCGCGACCGCGTCCGCACGGATGACTGGTAGGAGTGCTGACGAGACAGTCGTGTCGCAACGCACGAAGGCACCACTCGGTGTTTGCGTCGTGCGTTTGTGATTTGCCGTGTTCGGGTCGGGGGTGGGCGGCAGGTGGCCGCTCTTACAGGATCCCCGCCGCGGCGCGCTGGATGTCGATGTCGCTGAGCTCCGGGTATACCAAGTTGCCGGCGAGCATGGCGCCCGGGGCGTAACGCTCGCGCCCCGTGCGGCGCTTGCGGCCCGCCTTGTCCTGGTACATCCGGCTGTCGGCCATTGCGAGCAGCGCTTCGTAGGATTCCCCGTCCTGCGGGAACACTGCGGCGCCGATGCTGATCCCGAGCTGCAGGCGCTTGCCCGGCCGCGCCTCGAACTGGACATCGTCGATGCCCTTCTGCAGCTCCTGCCGCTTGTGCTCCGCTTCGTCCGCCCCGCACCCGGACAGGACGACGATGAACTCGTCACCTGCGTAGCGGACGCAGATGTCGTACGGGCGGATCGCGGCGCGCAGCACGCGCGCGACCTCGCACAGCGCGCGATCGCCGACGTGGTGCCCGTGGTTGTCGTTGATCTCCTTGAAGCTGTCGAGGTCCATGACCATGAGCGACACTTCGGCCTTCAGGCGCTCGGCGCGCGCGAGCTCTCGCGTGAGGTGCATGAACAGGAAGCGCGTGTTCGGCAGCCCGGTCAGCGGGTCGGTCAGCGAGTCTTCCTGCGTCTGCTCGAACAGCATCGAGTTGTTGATGACCGCCGCGGCCTGTTCCGACACGCGGTCGAGGAGCCGGCGGTGGTCGTCGCGATAGAAGGCGGCCTCGGTGTGATAGACCGACAGCGTCCCGATGAACTTCTCGTTGAAGGTCAGCGGGCAGACCAGCGCCGATTGCAGCGTCGTGGAGAGATGGGTGAGGCCGGCGGCCTCCAGGTCGGCGCTCGGGCGCGCGTTCACGAGGGGCCGGCGGTTCCGCGCGACCCAGCCGGTGAGCCCTTCGCCGCTGTGCACCGCGACCTGCTGGATGATGTCGGCGTCGGTGCCCGTCGCGAACCGGCAGCGCAGCGTCTCTGTTTCTTCGTCGTACAGGAACAGCGCCGCACAGGCGAACGGCACGAGGTTGGTGAGCTTGGCCGAGATGAGCGCCATCGTGTCCGACACGCCGAGGCTCGTGCCCATCGCCTGCGCGATCTCGTACAGCGCGTAGATCTCGCGGTGCGCGAGCGCAATGTCCTCGAACACGTTCTTCTTCGACGCCTCCGGCGCGAGGCCGGTCGCCGGCTGCCCGAGCGCGGTCTGTTCCTCGGCGGAGGGGCGGCGCACGTTCTGATCGAGCCGCACCGCCTCGGCCTGCAGGCTGGGCAGCAGCTCGTTGAACAAAGTCACGACCTTCGGGTCCAGCCCTTTGCCGGCTTCCTGCTGCAGCAGCCCGATCGCCGCTTCCGACGACATCGCCTTGTGATAGGGCCGCTCGGCCATCAGCGCGTCGAAGTAATCGACGACCGACAGGATGCGCGCGCCGAGGGGAATCTCCTCCCCTTTGAGCCCCGCCGGATAGCCCTTCCCGTCCCACCGCTCGTGGTGGCTGAGGATGAGCGGCGCGACGGGATACGGGAACGGCACCGAGCTCACGATGTCGGCGCCCACCTTGGGATGCGCGCGGATCTTCTGGAACTCTTCCGGCGTCAGCGGCCCCGGCTTCGAGAGGATGTGCTCGGGCACGGCGAGTTTGCCGATGTCGTGCAGCAGCGCGGCGGTCTTGACCCCCTTGATTTCGTTCTCGCTCATCCCGAGGCCGCGCGCCAGCGCCGCCGCGTACAGCTGCACCCGGCGGATGTGGAGCTGCGAGGTCTGGTCCTTCGCGTCGATGGCGAGCGCGAGCGCCTCAATGGTCGCCAGATGGAGCTCGGCCATCTCCTGCGTGTGGCGCCGCTCGTCCTCGACGCGCCCGAGGTAGACCTTGTAGCTGCGATAGGTCAGGTAGAGCGGGGCCCCCAGCAGCGGCACCAGCGCGAACCACTGGTTCGGCAGACTCGAGATCCACGCCACGCCCGCCGCCGCGCCCGCGCCGACGAAGTAGCTCGGCGCGCTCCACATGAAGTTCTCGTTCCAGACCTTGAACAGCGGCTGGCGCACCGACAATGCGATCGCCGTCGCGACCGTCAGCGTGTTGAACAGGAAATACGCCGTGGCCGCGCCGACGAGCGGCTTGGCCACCGCCAGCGAGGTGACCGCTCCCGGGTGTCCGCCCAGCCAGTGGTAGACCACGCCGGCGGCCTGCACCGTGACGATCAGGCACGCCATGCTGAACAGCGTGCGGTGAATCGGGTTACGTTCCTTGATCCGGAAGGTGCACTGGCTGAACGCGCTCAGCGCCGCAACGATCATCGTCTCGTCCGGGCCGAGCAGCAGCAGCGACGCGAAATCCACCGCGTACGACACCGACATGGTGGAGGAGCGGCGCGCGAGAGGCAGGTTGACCTTGAAAACAGACGTCACCGACGACAGCAGCAGCAGCGCGACGAACAGCCAGTGGTTGCCGACGAGTTCGGTCGGGAAGAACGCCGCCAGCAGTACGGCGCCCGCCGCGATGATGGCGCACACGTAGATCCGTGCGGCGAGCGGCAGGGACTTCATTCGAGGGGGGCGTCCATCACCAGCATGCGGGAGCGGCGCCGGATGGCGGAGGCGCCCCACACGATGCTGTCGGTTTCCTCGAGAGCGTTGGCCCCCCCGGCAATGGCTGGCGCGCCGGGCGTTGTCCCCGGAGCCAATTCTTCGTCTGCGGCCGTCGCCCATACGACGTGCGCCGCCGGTACGATCGACGGGTCGCAGTCGGCGCCGCCGCACGCGGTGCCCCAGACGATGTTGTCAGCGCGGCGGTCCACTTTCCAGGCGGGTGCCTCCCCGGGCGCGCCGGCTGCGGCGACGGTGTCAGCGGTGCCGAGGACGATGGCGGTCCCGTCGGGCGCCTGCGCGCTGCCCCACAGGACGTCGGTCCGCCAGGCGTTCGCCGCAGCGGCGAGCTGCCCACCGCCGACGCGTCGATTGCCCCAGATGACGTGTCCGCTCCAGGCCGTCCGGGCCTGCGCGGCGGCGCCGGGTGGTGTGGCCGTTCCCGGCAGGCTGCTGCTGCTGCCGGCGGCGAGCGACTGTGCGAGCTGGACCGCGCCGCGCGTGTTCAAGAAGCCCGCGCCCTGCGTGAGCGCGTTGTAGCCGTCGCGCGACTCGGCGGTGAACTGCAGGATCGCTTTCACCAGGTTCGGCGTGAGCGCGGGATTCGCTTGCAGCATCAGCGCGATCGTGCCGCTGACGACCGGCGACGCCATGCTGGTGCCGCTGAGCGACAGGTAGGGCTCGTTCGCCGTCTGCACCGCCCCCCAGAGCCGCATGAGGGGCCTGGTGTTGAAGAGCGTGCTCCCCGCGTCGGTGAGCGACTCGATCCCCACGCCCGGCGCGACGATGTCGGGTTTCGCCTGGAAATCGATGGCGCCCGGGCCGCGTGAACTGAAGCCGGCGACGGTGTCGTCGCCGCGATCGACCGTGCCGTTGTGGCTCGACGCGCCGACGGTGATGACCCAGGGGGCGTTACCGGGCGCGCCGATGGCGCCGTAGCGCGGCCTGCCGTCGGCCCCCCGGCCGACGTTCCCGGCCGCGGAGACCACCACGATCCCTGCTTCGACGGCGCGCTTCGCGGCGAGCGTCAGCGGGTCGGTGGTGTACGACTCGTACACGCCCGCGGCGACCGAGAGGTTGATGACGCGCAGGTGCAGCGCGTCCTTGTTCGCGATCGCGTAGTCGATGGCGGCGATGACGTTGCTGATGTAGCCCTGGCCCGACGCATCGAGGACCTTCTCGACCAGCAGCGTCGCGCCGGGCGCGACACCGCGGCGGAGGCCGGCGGAGTCGTGGCCGTTGCCCGCGATGATCCCGGCGACATGCGTGCCGTGGCCGTAGTCGTCGTAGGGCGCCGGCTCGAAGTTGACGAAGTCCACGAACCGCGTGACGCGCTGGGACCCGAGGTCGTCATGCCAGTTGGCGACGCCGGAGTCGATGATGGCAATCCCGACGCCGGTTCCGTCGAGGCCGAGGACGTCGCGCACCCACGTCGCGCCGACCGCCGCCCCCGTGCGCTCCATCGTCCCCTGCACGCGGCGGTCGAGGCTGACGCCGATGACGCCCGGGAGCCGGGCCAGCGCATCGAGCGCCGAGTCAGGGATGTCGGCGACCTGCGCGCCGCCGGATGCGAGGCGCCGGCCGACCATGCCGCGCAGCTTCCGGATGCCGGAGTCAACAGAGGCGCCGGGCTTCAGGTGGACGATGACGCGGGAGTGCCCCAGCGGTGCGCCGGCACGGTGGAGCAACTGTCGATCGAGCCTGGCTTCTCCGCCCACGGGGCGAGGCGCCGCCCACACCGCCGGCGCAAACGCCGCCAGAATCGCGCCGAGAGTGACGAGGCGTCGAACCATATTCGCAGGGTGCGGGCGTACGTGCCCGAAGACTGACAACTTTGCAATCTATTTGCCGATTATCTAAATCCAGGCACCTCAACTGTAACATC
>JANOJK010000640.1:0-2518 GCA_031408165.1 Acidobacteriota bacterium
GCACCTCGACGGCCTTGACGACCGGGGGCGTGAAGTTCTGCTTCTTGTACTGCGCGTCCCACGGCGCCTTGTCCTCGAAGTAAGAGGCGTTCTTCGCCAGGTTCACCATGACGTTGGTCACCGGCTGGTCGGTAATGGTGATGAACGACTGCGACGTGCCCTTGGCGCCGCGCGGATCGCGGTAGACCTCGATGAATCCGTTCGCGACGTCCACCGTGGCGTCGTTCCGCACCCAGTCGCCGCCGAACTGCAGCCAGTCGGCGGGATCGCCTGTCTCGTAGAAGCGGATCAGGCCGGCGATGACCTTCGCCTGCGCCGGGTCCGCGACCTGTCTCGCCTTTTCGAGGTAGCCAATCGCCTTTTTCAGATACGTGGCATAGAGGCCGGCAGGAACCTTGCCGTCCGGCGTGCCGGCGCGGTAGACCTCCTCGCGGATCCCGCGCGCGTCCTTCACGATGCGCGAGTTCAGGGGATACCGCTCCTTGAAGTTCTTCAGGTCCCCGACCGTGACGCCCCGGTAGAAGGTGTTGGCGCTCGCCTGCAGGATGTCTTTCCCGGGAGGCGGCGTCTTCGCCGTGGTCATCGGCTCGAACGCCTGGTCGAAGATCGACTGACGGAGCGCGGCAAGTTCCTTCTTGACCGCGTCAGGACTCGCCAGCGGCCGAAGGTCGGCGCTCGGGGATGCGAAGGCGCCGGCGGCCTGCGCCTTCAGCGCCGCCTCCTGAAGCTCCTCGAACGTGAAGGACGGCAGGAACTTCTGTGCCGTCGTCTCATTGTGGTTGCCGCGGTTCGCCCAGAACAGCAGCGCGTACTCGCGAATCTTCGGAAACGTCCCGGGTGCGATCGCGGCCTCGCGGGCGACGATGCCTTCGAGCAGCCGCTTCTGGCGAAGGCCGAAGCTCGAGAGCTGATCGTAGATGATGGGGTCGATCGCAATCGCCGCCTGCGCCAGCCAGTACGCCAGCGCTTTCTGCCGATCGTCGAGCTGCCCGAAGCTCGGCGCCTGGAGCTGGATGAACCCGGTGTCGCCCACACGCTCGACGAGCGGGCTGTTCGGCCGGGCCGGCCCCTGCGCCCCCAGGCCGGTGGTGAGAAAAACCGTGCAACAGGCGACCGTCAGGAATCGAAGAGTCATATCACCCGATCTTAGCGCGACCGGGTCATGGCATCAGCGGATGATGCGCAGGCCGGTCGGGGGCGACGGCGTGCCCGCGATGATGCGGAGGATGACACCCCGGCCGTAGCTGACGATATACAGATCGCCGTCCGCGTCCACCCCAAACGAGCTCACGTTCGCCAGTTGAGACGCGCCGCCGAAGTCGGCGGTGTGCTCGCGCAGATCCGCCGCCGCCGCCTCGCCGTTCGCCCCCGCCACCAGCGCGATCGACCAGACCCGGCTCGTGACGAAGTCCGCGAAGAAATACCGGCCGCGCCATGCCGGCCCGAGCGCGGCGCCGCGATACACGAAGCCGCCGGTGATCGACTGCCCCGCCGAGCGATCGTACTCGTGGATGGGATCGACCAGCGGCAGGTACGCGGGTGGCCGCGATCCGACGTTGGGGTGCGCCCCCTCGCGATTGCGCCATCCATAGTTGCGCCCGCCGCGGCCGGCGGGTTCGTAGTTGACCTCTTCCCACGCGTTCTGGCCGACGTCGGCGATGACCAGTGCGCCGGTCCCGCCGCGCGACGGATCGTCGAACGAGTACCGCCACGGGTTCCGCAGCCCGAAGCTCCAGATCTCCCGGCGCGCGCCGCTGGCGCCGGCAACGAACGGATTGCCGGCCGGCACGACGTAGCCTGCGGGTTGAAACTCCGCGACAATCACGTCGATCCGCAGCATCTTGCCGAGCAGCGACGCCGGCTGCTGCGCCAGATGATCCGGATCGTTGCCGGACCCGCCGTCTCCGAGACCGATGTAGAGATAGCCGTCCGGGCCGAATGCCAGGTTGCCGCCGTTGTGATTCGAGAACGGCTGCACGATGAACGCACCCGGTTCTCCGGCAAATCGCAGATCGAACCGCGACGCGGGCTCGGCGGTGACCGGACTCGACGCCGACCGCAGGAAGCGCGCGACGACGGTGTGGCCCGATGGATTGGTGAAATTGACGTAGAACCGGCGCGTGAGACCGTAGTCGGGCGCGAACGCCAGACCGAGCAGGCCGCGTTCCCCGCCCGACGAGATCTGTCCGCGCAGGTCCAGGAAATCGGCCGGGAGGACGAGACCGGCGCGAACCACGCGGATCCGGCCGGCCTGCTCGACCACGAATTGGACGTCGCGGTCCGTCGGATCCTGAACGAACGCGAGGGGCGCGGTGAATCCCGACGCGTGCACGCGCACGCGCAACTGCTGCGCTTCCGCATGCGGCGAGAGGCCGAGCGTGGCCGCGAGGACGGCCGCAGCAGCGATGGCGCGCATCCCGCTATCCTACCTCCGCAAGACACCAGCGCGGGCTTCAGCTACGATGCCACGACGGGCGATGATGCGAGCGCTGGCTGCGATTCTCGTGCTTCTGATGAC
>JANOJK010000646.1:0-1695 GCA_031408165.1 Acidobacteriota bacterium
CGGTCGATGCGCTCCAGCACCGTCAGCGCGGCGACCGGGCCGATCTTGTGGCTCTGGTAGTCGTTGTCCGCGAAGTAGGCGATCGTGAAATCCGGGAGGCCGCCACGGCCCATCAGGTCGCGCAGCATCGCCCCGGTGGAGGCGTCGTCCATGCCGAAGCGGTGCAGCAGGCCCCCCTTCTTGTCCAGCCTTCTCCGCGAGGACCCGCCGGGCACGACAAAGTCTCCGAGCGCCAGGATCGACGGGCCTTGAACGGTCTCCTGCAGCGGCGCGCCGGGAAGAGCGGCAATGACGCCGGGAACGCGCACGTCGTGCGGCCGGTCGCCTTTGAACACGAGGTAGTTCAGGCATGCGGCATGACGGCCCGTGCGCTCGATCATCTGGAACATCGTCGGCGCTCTCAGCCTGTCGCCGTTGAGCCGCAGCAGGAAGTCTTCGATGAAATTCCCGAGCCCCTCCCTCGCGATCACCCAGAAGTCGTCGCCGTAATACGCGATTTCCTGCCTGTCAGTGTCGTACCAGGACGCCCCGGCGATCCCGTGCTCATCCGGGTACGCGCCGGTGGCGATGGACGACGTGGCGGCAGGCGTGATCGACGGGAAAATCGAGACAGACGACTCGTGCATGGCGCCGCGTTCGACCAGCCGCTGCAGCACTGGCAGGCGCCCCGTGCGGATTGCAGGGCATACGGCATGCGGAGTCGCAGCATCGATGACGACCAGCAGGACTTTGTCGGGCACACCTCGGAGTCTATCCGAGACGCCGGCCGACTTCGTTGGCAGGCGACTGCGCCGCGACTGAACGCGGCGCAGTCCAGGAGTCAGTTCAGACGAGGAGACCAGGGCGCTGCTTGCGTTCGCCTCCGGCCAATCCGCCGCCGCCGCTCAAGCTCTTGCTCGACGACGACGATGAACTGGAGCCGCCGGAGCTCGACGAACTGCCCGATCCAGAACTGGAGCTGGAGCTTCCGGCGCTGGACGAAGAGCTCGAGGACGGCGAGCTGGATGAAGAGCTCGACGAAGACGAGGGCGAACTCGATGACGAGGAAGACGACGATGAACTGGCGCTCGAAGAGGAAGAGGATGAAAGCGCTGAAGACGACGACCCGCCGGCAGCCGAGGAGCTCCCGGCTCCGGGGGGGTTGGTGCCGGGGGGGGTCACACCCGGGGCTACGGGTGACGCTCCGCAGGCGGCTGTCAGTCCTGCGGCGACAATCACCGCCCCCTGCGTGAGGAGCATCAGGAACTCGCGGCGCGCTCGCAGAGTGTTCTCCGATTCGTCGCCGGTCGTCATTTGATCTTTATGCTGTTCGCTCATCGTCATGCTCCAGATGCCGCTGACATCTCGCGCGGCAAATACTGAATGGCCCCGCCATCGAAATACAACTCAATCCGACGGATCACTTCCTCCACCGTGATCATGTGCATGCACCGCGGCAGCCGTCCCACGACATCGACGCACAGTTCGCCCGCCTGGTCTTTCACGTCGCCATCACCGAGCGGCAGCGTCCGCGACTTCCAGCATCCACCGTTGTCACAGCATCGCAAGGCGCCAACGGTATGAATGAACTGGTGATGCGGGTACGCGGTGAAGTGCGGCGGCTCGCGGCCCCCCGCAATCACCACGCACGGGCGGTTGCGAGGCGCACCGGGTGGCGTTTCGACGGCCGCCGCCAGGTGCATCAACAGGCTGACC
>JANOJK010000657.1:0-1551 GCA_031408165.1 Acidobacteriota bacterium
TGCCGGCACACCACGCCCACGGTCCGAACCTGCCCGCCACGTCACCAGAACATGCGCAGGATGATGACGAGGAGTGCGATCAGGTACGTCGTGCCGCAGATCGGGAAGATCCGATCCGCAAACCACTTCGGGAGGAAGATATCGGCTACGGAGCCTTGCACCGCTCCCACGCGCTCCGCGAGAAGCGTCAGCGGGCAAGTCCAGCCCGACGCGACCAGTACGACACCCTCCAGAGCGATGAGGCCTGCGGCGACCCACGTCCACGTCGTGATCCGATCCATCACACCGCTGAACAGGGCATAGACGACGCACGCGCTCAGGACCCAGAAGACGATCGTGTGGATCAGCTTTATCCAGAAGATTGTGATTATCGCCACGGGGTCCACCTGCGTGTCTGCGCAACGAATACTGTACGAGCTCGGCAACAGAGTGCGCGAGCCGCGGCCGCAGTGTAGCGCGACGACTGGTCTGACTCACGCTGTCGGCAGGTGCGACCCACGTCGATGCGACGCTCGTCGATCCCGCGATAGGAGCACCTGTGCGCTGGAGTCGGGTGCACCCAACACCACTCGGCATCCAGACGCGATCGATCGGCGCGCCTCGCGCGTCCTCGCGCCTACAATGAGGAGATGGCGCCGGCGTCGGTCGAATCTCGTGCGCAGCTTGGTCGACTTGCCGTGTCGGCAATCGGTCTCGAGCTCTTTCTCGGCGTCGGGGCGATCGGAGGCGGCGCCGCGCTCGTGCTCGGGCCGCGCGGCGAGATCATCCCGCTGCCGGTCTCGGCTCTGGCCGGCACACCGTTCGGCACCTACCTGGTGCCCGGGCTGATCCTCTTCACCGTTCTTGGAGTGGGCCCGCTGGGCGCCGCCGCACTGGCCTGGCGCCGCCATCCGATTGCCCCGTGGCTCGCACTTGGCGTCGGGCTGGCACTTCTCATCTGGATAGCAGCGCAGATCGCGTTCATCGGATACAGCGCCGACCCTCCACTCCAGGCCTTCTATGTCCTGCTCGGATTGCTGATCGCGCTTGTCGGTCTCGCCTGGCTGCGGGGGATGGGTTGGGCGTTCTGGTTCCGGGCGCCATGAAGGTAAACGGCAAGACGCGTCAGCGCCGAGCCGGCCCGGACGCGCTGCGCCGAGGTTGAGCGACAGCGACTGACCGTCGCCCCTCTCGGGCAATCAGCACCTTGATTCGCTTCGCCGCGCGCGACATCACATCGCGGGGCGGCCGCCTCTTCCGTTCGGCGCGGCAGGCGGCCACCGTCCTCCGCAACCGTGCCGACATCGTCCCACAGCACGCGCACGCCTTGGTGTGTCGTTCGATCGTCCGACGACGGGCGGGCGTCAAGTCGCCGTCCAGATAACGCGACAACTCCAGCAACAATGCGCGGCAGCGCGCGGACGGGCGGGACGGGACGGTCATTTCGCGCCTCTCCCCAAGTTCGCCTGGAGCTGGACACGAGCCCGGTGCAGGCGCGTCTTGACGTTATCCTCCGACATACCCATCACCTTCGCGACCTCTCGCGTCGACAAGCCTTCCATCTCCCGCAGG
>JANOJK010000669.1:0-1738 GCA_031408165.1 Acidobacteriota bacterium
TCTACCCGTTGTGCGCATTCGGCGAGAACCGCGTCGCCGCGTCGATCGACACAGCGCTCCATGCGTTCCTGCCGTTTCCCCACGTCGATCACCTCCATCCGGACTGGGCGATCGCGCTGGCGGCGAGCGCCAACGGCGCCGCGAAGCTCGAGGAGTTCAACCGCGAGTATGGGCGCCGGATCGCGTGGGTGCCGTGGCAGCGCCCGGGCTTCGAGCTCGCGCTGATGCTGCGGGCAGCGGTCGAGGCGACTCCGGGCTGCGACGGGATCATCCTGGGCGGCCACGGGCTGTTCACCTGGGGCATGACCCAGCACGAGTGCTACCTGAACAGCATCAAGACCATCGGCCAGATGGGCGCGTTCATCGAGGCCCACGAACGGCGCGCGCACCGCCCGCGCTTCGGCGGGGCCGCGATCACCGGGAAAGTGGCCGATCGGGAGTCGGCCGTCGCGGAGGTCTTTCCGCACCTGCGCGGCGCCGTGTCCTCCAACCGCCGCGTCATCGGCCACGTGGACGCCTCGGACGAGGCGCTCGAGTTCGCCGGCTCGGCGTGGGCGGAGGCGTTGTGCGGGCTCGGCACGAGCTGCCCGGATCACTTCCTGCGCACGCGCATCTCGCCGATGTTCATCGCCTGGAAGCCCGGCGTCGAGGACGTCGCGGCGCTGCGCCAGCGCATCGACGAGCGCATCGTCAAGTACCGCGAGGACTACGCGGCGTACTACAAGGCGTTCGCCGACACGGCCTCGCCCGCGCTGCGCGACAGCAATCCATCGGTCGTCGTGATTCCGGGGCTCGGGCTGTTCGGGTTCGGCAAGGACAAGCGCGAGGCGCGCATCACGACGGAGTTCTTCGTGAATGCGATCCACGTGATGCAGGGGGCCAACGCGCTCGAAGCTGACGGCGCGCCGGACCTCGTCCTGCCACAGGTGCGGCGCGCGGAGCAGGCGAAGGAGTTCAAGACGTTCCACAACTACGTGGCGCTGCCGCGCCTCGAAGCGTTCCGGATCGAGTACTGGGCGCTCGAGGAAGCGAAGCTGCAGCGCATGCCGCCCGAGAAGGAGTTCAGCCGCAAGGTGGTCGTCGTGGTCGGCGGCGGCAGCGGCATCGGCCGCGAAGTCGCGCTCCAGATCGCCAAGCGCGGCGGGCACGTCGTCGTCGCGGACGCCAATGGGGCCGCGGCGCAGGACGCCGCGAAGGCGGCCGCGGCCGTCTCCTCGAAGGAGATGGTGCAGGCGGCGACGCTCGATCTCACCGCCCGCGACACCATCGCGGCGGCAGTGCGCGCGGCGGTGCTGCAGTTTGGCGGCTTCGACTCCCTCGTCAACAGGCGGCCATCTATCCGACGCCCGACCCGGCGGTGCCCGCGGAAACCGTCTGGGCGCGCACGCTCCAGATCAACGTGACGTCGAACTTCGTGCTGGCGCAGGAGGCCGCCACAGTCCTGAAGGCGCAGAAGCTGCCGGCCTCCATCGTGCTGACCAGTTCCGCCAACGCGCTGGTCCCCAAGGCGGGCAGCGAGGCGTACGACGTCAGCAAGGCCGCCATCAACCACCTGATCCGCGAGCTGGCCGTCGGCCTCGGTCCGCTCGTGCGCGTCAACGGCATCGCCCCCGCCACCGTGATCGCCGGGTCGTCGATGTTCCCGCGCGACCGGGTCATCGTGGCGCTGAAGAAGTACAACCTCGCGTTCGCCGACTCGGATTCCGATGATGCCCTGCGCGACACGCTCGCGGCCTTC
>JANOJK010000699.1:0-5191 GCA_031408165.1 Acidobacteriota bacterium
CGTACGGCCTCCAGCGCTCGTGTGACATCGACCGCCCGTGCGGCCTCCACGGCTCGCGCGAGGTCCGCGGTCCATACGGTCTGTGCGTCCTGCACGGCCCGCGCGACGTCCGCGGTCCATACGGTTTGTGCGTCCTGCGCGGCCTGGTCGGCAGCCCGCGCCGCCTGAGCGGTCGACTGGGCCGCGAGGGGGGCCGCCATCGCCAGCGTACCCGCCATAGTCAGTGTCAGTAGCTGTGTCTTCATGGTTCTATCTCTTCAATGCTGAACGGTGAATGCTGAATGCTGAATGCTGAATGGTGACTGCAAACTGTGAACGGTGAATGCTGAATGCTGAATGCTGAATGCTGAACGGTGAATGCTTATGAACCGATCGTCCGCTGGCCGGACCGCTCCTGATTCGCGGCCTTCTGCCGGTCGCGCACCTGGGACGAGACCACGCGCACCTTGAACAGGAGCTCCTTCGAGTCGATGCGGCGCCGCACTGAGTCGAGATCCTCCTGGGACAACGTCGCCGGACTCGCCGCGACATCCACGAGCACGCGCTCGAGGTCGTCGAGGACCGAGGCCATGTTCGCGTCGCCCGTCGAAAGCGCCGTCTGCCGATAGAGCCGGTTCACGGCGACGAGCTGCTCGGCGCGAGCCCGTTCCGTGGAGATGTCGACGTCGCCCGTGGCGGCGCCGGCGCTCACGAGTTCTACGAGCACCATCTGCGATCGATCGAGGTGGTCGCCGATGTCCACGAGCAGGATCCGCTCGCGCACCGTTTCGGCCGACTGCGGCGCAGCCGCTTGGGTGGGCGCCCCCGCCCGCGTCAGCCGGCCCGCCGTGAACGACGCGCCGATCAGGAGGAGCACGCCTGCGGCGAGCGCGAGCGTGGCGGGGGAGCGCACGAACCACGACCAGGCGCCCCGGCGCGACGAGGTGAGCGCCGGCTCCAGCCGCGCCCATGCGACGGCCTCGAAACCCGGCGCCGCGTCGGCCGCGGGCACGCTGTCGACACACGCCATCACGCGCTGCAGCGTGGCATACCGCTGCTGGCAGCCGCCGCATGCCGCGAGGTGTGACGAGGCGCGGCGTTCGTCGGCGGGCGGCATCTCGCCGTAGTAGTGCAGGACCAGATCGTCTTCGTTCAGGTGCATGTCGCTAACCTTCGACAAACGGCTCGAGCGCGAGCCGCATCTTGCGCACCGCGCGGAAGATGCTGTGTTTGGCCGCGTTGGTCTTCAGGCCGAGCGCGCGGCTGATCTCCTCGATGGACTGTCCCTCGAAGTGCCGCAGCACGAAGGCGGCGCGCTCCATGTGCGTCAGTCCTTCCATCGCGCGGCCGACCCGTTCCTGGACCTCGGTGCTCAACATGAGACGCTCCGGCGACGGATCGATCCGCCGGTCGTCCACACTGTCGAGAGCGTCCAGATCCGACGCGTCATGTCCGGCCTCCTGGTGCTTGCGCCCGCGAATCACATCGATCGAGCAGTTCACCGCGATCCGGTGCAGCCACGTGCTGAAGTTCGCGCGCGACTCGAAGCGGCTCAATTGCCGGTACGCCTTGAGGAAAGTGTCCTGGACCACGTCCTCCGCGTCCTGCGGGTTGCCGGTCATCCGGTGCGCGAGCCGGTAAACGGCGCGGCTGTGACGGTCCACCAGGGCCCTGAAGGCGTCGCTGTCGCCGTCGCGCGCCAGGGCCACGGCGGTGGCGTCCGTATGCGGCATCCGGGTGATTAGACGGGGGTTGTGGCTGGCGGTTAGGCCGCCTCGGCTGTGAAAGGGGCCTGGGCCGGGATCGGGCGGGGTGGATGTCTCAGCTTACGACAGCCTGCACGAGAAACGAAAGTCAGACGCAATTTTCGTCGGGGTCAGGGTCAGGGTCCGGCGCGGGCCCGGGAACGGCCACCGAATGGACCTGGGCCAGAATCGCGCGCATCCGGGCAATTTCTTCAGCCAGGGCGTCGAGACACCCTTCCTGTGTGTGCGGGATCTCGGTAACAATCCCGCAAAAAGGACAAGTCCGCATGATGATCTTTCGTGAAACGCAGGGTGCGTGTCGCCCGCGTGCAAGAGGAACGCCGGATCCAAGCCCGGCCGCTACAGCCGGGCGAGCGTCCGGGCCAGCCCGTCGGCGAGGGGTGTGATGTGCAGGCCGAGATCCCTTTGCGCCGCCGTGCTGTCGAGGGACCAGTCGTGGCCGAAGATCTCGACCACCCCGCGCGTCAAGAGCGGCGCACGACGCGTAGCCGCGGCATACAGTTCGGCCGCGACCGCTGCCGCCATCGCGGCGGCATAGGGCAGCCGGCGAGGCAGGGGACGGCCGCGCAGGTCGCGCAGCATGTCGTAAATCGCCTGCTGCGGCGCGTTCACGCCGCCCACGACATAGTCGCGCGCGGGATTGGGGTGGGTCAGCGCCGCCACGTGTGCCTCGGCGACATCGTCGACAAACGAGTACGACCAGAGCCGCTCGGGGCCGATGACGGCCGGGAGGCGGCCGAGCAGGTGATCGCGCATCAGCCGTCCGACGAGATCCCCTTCGGTGGCGGGGCCGGGCCCATAGATCACACCGGGATAGAGCGTGACGAGGGGTGAGCCGTCGGACGCGGCGCGCCGCGCCACGTCCCGCGCCGCGACCTTGGTGCGCTGGTAGTGGTTCGCCGTCAGCGGATGCGGACTGTCGGCGGGCGGCAGCGCGAGGAACGACGAGGTGTAGACGAGGCGCGACAACCCGTGCTCGCGCGTCGCGGAGAGGACCGACTGCAAGCCGCCCACGTTGACGGCGTCGAACTCGGACGGATCGCGGCGCCAGAGGGTGACGAGCGCCGCCGCGTGGCAGATGGCCTCGACGCCCGCGGCGGCCGCGGTGACGGCGCGCGTGTCGCGGATGTCGCCGTCGATCGCGCGCCCCGGCAGGCTGGCCCTGGACGCGTGCCTCGAGAACGCGATCGGCGCGTGCCCCGCCCGCTCGAGCGCGCGCACGATGGCCGACCCCAGATACCCCGTTCCACCCGTGACGAGCACCTTCATCGATTACTGATTCTCGATCCGCCAATGACCCACGTACCCGATTCCCCGACAACCAGATTACCCGCATAGCCCTTTCCCGATGACCAGATCCGATAGACTTGTGGCTGGCATGTTTCGTCAGAAGACCGGCTCGGTGGTGTGCGCGTCGTGCGGTTCGCTCGTGGGGGTCAACGACGAGACGTGTTACACCTGCGGACGCCGGAATCCGGGGCTGTGGGGGTTCGGCCCGGTCCTGCGGCGCTTTGGGAACGACTTCGGCTTCACGACGGTGGTTGTGTCCGGCTGTGTTGCCCTCTTTGCCCTTTCACTGGTCCTCACCGTACTGAGCGGCGGCAGCCTGATGTCGGGCTCGCTGTTCTCGCTGCTCGGGCCGAACCAGTTCGCCTACGATGCACTCGGCGCCGCGGGCGCCTACCCGGTCTTCGTGGCAAACCGGTGGTGGACCCTGCTGAGCGCCGGATGGCTCCACGGCGGCGCGCTGCACATCCTCTTCAACATGATGTGGGTCAGGCAGCTCGGTCCCGCGGTCGAGGACATGTACGGCGGCGCGCGGATGGTGATCATTTACACGGTCTCGTCCGTCACCGGCTTTCTTCTGAGCTCCTTTCTGGCTGCCTTCGCGGCGATCCCGTTCTTCTCCGGCGGCATCTATACGCTGGGCGCGTCGGCGCCGATTTTCGGGCTCCTCGGCGCTCTGGTCTATTACGGTCGTCGCGGCGGGAGCAGCCTGGTGCGCTCCCAGGCCCTGAGCTACGCACTGACGATGGGCGTGTTCGGGTTGATCATGCCCGGGATCGACAACGCGGCCCACCTCGGAGGATTCGGGGGCGGTTACCTTGCGGGAATGTGGCTCGATCCCTTGAAGCGTGAGCGAATGGACCACTTCATCGGCGCGGCGATCTGCCTGCTGGCCACGGTCCTCGCCGTGGTCGCGTCGATGTTTCTGACGCTGCCCATCCTGTTCCAGTACCTTCGCAGCTGATGCGCAAACCTGTCGTCGTCATCACGGGAGCCGGCGGCGAAATCGGGCACGGCCTCGTCGATCGCCTGGCCGAGCGCGGCGATCGCCGGATCGTCACCCTCGACGTCTCGCGGCTGAACGAGTCGATCGCGCGGAAAGTGGATCGCGAGATCACCGGGTCGATCACCGACCTGCCGCTGCTCGAACGGCTCATGGCGGAGTTCGAGGTGGACTTGATCTTCCACCTCGCCGCGCTGCTGTCGACGCGTGCCGAGTTCACGCCGGTGGCCGCGCACCAGGTCAACGTCGAGGGGACGCTGCACCTCCTCGAGTTCGCGCAGCACGAAGCCGAATCGCACGGCCGCCCGGTCGTGTTCCTCTATCCCTCGTCGATTGCCGCGTACGGCCTGCCGGATCTGGACGGCAAGACCGCCGCCGGGAAGGTGAAGGAAGACGAGCACCTGCACCCCTCGACGATGTACGGGTGCAACAAGCTCTATTGCGAGCTGCTCGGCGACTACTACGCGCGGCATTACAAGCAACTGGCCGCGGAACCGGCGAGCGGCAAGGTCGATTTCCGCTGCGTGCGGTTCCCCGGGCTCATTTCCGCGCAGACGATGCCGTCCGGCGGCACGTCGGATTACGCGCCTGAGATGATTCACGCGGGCGCGAAGGGGGAGCCCTATGGCTGCTTCGTTCGTCCGGACACGCGGATCCCGTTCATGGCGATGCCCGACGCCGTGGAGGCGCTGCTGACGCTCGCGTCCGCGCCGCGCGCGCGCCTGCGGCGGACCTCCTACAACGTCGGCGCGTTCAATCCGTCGGCGGACGAGGTCCGCGAGGTCGTGATGAAGGCCTTCCCCGGCGCGAACCTCGAATGGGCGGTAGATAAGAAGCGGCAGGCGATCGTCGACACCTGGCCCTCCGACGTGGACGATTCGGCGGCGCGGCGCGACTGGGGCTTCCTGCCGCGCTACGACTTCGAGCGCGCCTTCAGTGAATACCTGATTCCCGCGATTCGGAAGCGGTATGCGTCGTAGCGGCTGATTGCGACGGACGATCTCACGCGGAGGTCACCGTAGCTGGTGAGGCCGCCGATGAGATCGATCGTGACAAGCGGCGGCGACACGCTATGATCGTCACATGCCAACACTGACAGTAGAGGGCTACGCACCTGTGGACGTCGAGGCGGGCAAGCGTCTCGTGCTCGCCCTCG
>JANOJK010000071.1:0-3924 GCA_031408165.1 Acidobacteriota bacterium
GCGAGGAACTCGCTCGCCACCGTCGCGGTGGCCATCTTCGGCTGGATCTCGTCGGTGATCCGATCGAGCTTCCAGCCCATCGCGTCCGCGATCATCGAGATCGACTCCGCGAGCCCGACGTGCCGGACGCTGCCGTCATCCACCTTCCGCTGGAACTGTTCGCGCGTGAGCCCCGCGCCGATCTTCTGCTGGAAGGGCAGCCGGCGGACGCGCGCGTCCTGGATGCGGTCCACGCGGATGCTGTCGACCCGCTCGCACACCCCGGTCAGCGTAATCGGCAGGGCGTCCATCGTGAAGCCGGGGTTGACGCCGGTCGCGAGCACCGCAACCTTCGCCTTCTTCGCCATTTCGTGGATGGCGCGCGCGTACTTCAGATTCCCCTTCGTCGGGTAGGCGAGCTCTTCGGTCGTCGAGACGATGGGCACGCGGAGCTTGAGGATCTCCTCGATCTGCGGCTGCACGTTCTTGAGCGATGACAGCGTGCAGAGCACGACGACGTCAGGCGCAGTCGCCTTGATGGTTTTTCGCGCGTCGTTCGAGATCTTGACGCCCAGCTTGCGGCCGACTCCGGCAATGTCCGCGAGGTCGCGGCCGGCCTTGGCGGTGTCGATGTCAACTGCGCCGACGATCTTGAAGCCGCGCCGCGTGGCGATCTGCCGCACCACCGCCGCGCCAATGGGACCGAGTCCGTAGTGAAGGACCCTGATGGGCCCCTTGCGTGTAGCCATCCATGACTCCTGTATCTATGAATCCGAGCAGCCGATTATACCTTCGTTGATGTACGATGCAGACCTGTGAAGGGCGCCGGTGCGGCCGTGGGACACGCGTTTCGAGACGGCATTGCCCGCACCGCGTCGGCGCCCGCCGCGTTTGCCGGCGTCCTGGCGCTGACACTGCTCTTTTCGCTGCCCTCGGACCTGACCCCCTCCAACGCGGTTTTCTCGCAATACCTGACGTTTGCCTCGTGGCCTCCCGCGTTCGGCGCGATGCCCGTGTCGCTGTGGCTGCTCACGGATCGGGCGAGCGCGCTTGGCGGGTTCCTCAACATGGCCCCCGCTCTCGTGTGGCTCATCCTGTGGTCGTTTCTGCTCGGCGGGTTGATCGACCGGTATGCCCGCAACCGCCCGACGCGCGGGCGGGGGTTCTTCGGCGCGTGCGGCGCGCATTTCGGCGCCATGCTGCGGCTGGGAATGGCGGAGCTGTGCATCAACGCCGGGTGTGTTGTGCTGCTCGGCGCGCGCATCGCGGGGAACGGCTACGCGCGCGCGGCGACGCTGCTGCTCGTGCTCACCGCCGGGGCCATCGTGCATTACGCGCGCGTACGGCTCGTCGTCGAAGATCGCCGGAGCGCGGTGGGGGCGCTCCTCGCCGGCGGCAGGTTCCTGCGGCGACATGCCGCCGCGTCGGTGGCGATCTACGTGACGTTTGCGGCGTGCCTCGTCCTCTCGTACCTGATCCTGCTCCGGCAGCCGCCACCGGGGCTCGAGAGCGAATGGCTCACGGCCGCGGCGGGTGAGAGCGTCATCGCGCTGCAGCTCTTCCTGGCCCTGGCGTCGCTGGCCTCGGCCACCACGCTCTTCCAGGCACGTCTCGCGCACGCGTCGTATACTGCGGGGCCTCGGCTCGAATGGCCCGAGTCTCCGGCAGCCGAAGCGATCGCCAACCTGGCCCCATCGACCAGCCCATGACTCCCCGGTCCTTTCGGAACGCCCGCCTCCTCATCGTCGACGACGAGGACGCGAACATCGAGATTCTCAAACGCATCCTCGTGCGCGCCGGTTTCACGCGGATCGAGGCGACCAACGACTCGCGTCAGGCGACACCGCTGTACGTCGAGCATCGGCCGGACCTGATTCTGCTCGACCTCCACATGCCGCATTTCGACGGCCTGGAGGTCATGGACCAGCTGAACGAAATCGCCGAGGCCTCGTACCTGCCGATCCTGATCCTGTCGGGGGACCTGACGCCCGAGGCCCGTCGCGACGCGCTGTCGAGGGGGGCCAAGGATTTCGTCAACAAGCCGTTCCAGCAGGACGAGCTCCTGCTGCGCATCAAGACGCTGCTCGAGACGCGGTTCCTGTACATCCAGATCCAGGGGCAGAACCAGCTGCTCGAGGCCAAGGTGCGCGAGCGCACGCGCGAGCTGGTGGAAGCGCAGACCGAGATCATCCAGCGGCTGGCGATCGCCGCCGAGTTCCGGGACGACAACACGGGGCAGCACACGCATCGCGTCGGCCAGATGTCGGCGCTGCTCTCCAAGCAGCTCGGGCTGGCCGACTCCCAGATCTCGCTCATCCGGCGCGCGGCGGAACTGCACGACGTCGGCAAGATCGGCGTGCCCGACCAGATCCTGATGAAGATAGGCAAGCTCACCGCCGAGGAGTTCGAGGTCGTCAAGACCCACACGGTCATCGGCGCCCGCATTCTCTCGGGCGGGAAGTTTCCGCTGCTCCGGCTCGCGGAGGAGATCGCCTTTTCGCATCACGAACGGTGGGACGGCGAGGGCTACGCGCGCATGCGCGGCTCGGACATCCCGCTCGCCGGCCGGGTCGTCGCGGTGGCCGACGTGTTCGACGCCCTGACGCAGCAGCGGCCGTACAAACCGGCGTGGCCGGTGGCCGAGGCGATCGCGGAAATCGATCGCCAGCGCACCCGGCAGTTCGACCAGGCGGTCGTCGACGCCTTTCTCCGCGTTGTCGAGGACTCTCCCGAAAAAGCCTCCTGATATAGTCGACTCATGAGCACGCGGACCGAGCCGATCGTGGAGTGGTTGCGGCAGCGTCTGGCGCACTCCGGCGCGCGCGGGTTCGTCTTCGGCCTGAGCGGCGGCATCGATTCCGCGGTGGTGGCCCGTCTGTGCCAGGCGGCGTCGCCGGCGAACGTCGTCGGCGTCCTGATGCCGTGCCACAGCGATCCGGGCGACGAAGCGGACGCGGGGCTGGTCGCCGATCACTTCGGCATTCCGACCATCCGCGTGGACCTCGCCGCGTCGTACGACCGGTTCGCCGCCACGCTCGGCGAGGCGGCGAGCGCCGTGCCGGCGGACCAGCTTCCCGATGCGGCCCACGGCTCCGACAGCAAGGACAGGCTGCCACTCGCGAACGTCAAGCCGCGGATGCGGATGGCGACGCTCTATTACATGGCGAACAGGCTCGACTACATGGTCGCGGGGACGGGCAATCGCAGCGAGCTGTCGATCGGGTACTTCACGAAGTACGGCGACGGCGGCGTCGACCTGCTGCCGATCGGCGGGCTGCTGAAGAGCGAGGTGCGCGCGGCGGCCAGGGATCTGGGCGTGCCGGATTCCGTGATCGAGAAAGCGCCCAGCGCGGGGCTGTGGCCCGGCCAGACCGACGAAGCGGAGATGGGCTTCTCCTACATGGAGCTCGAGAACTATCTGACCAACGGGGCAGAAACGGTGTCCCCGGCCCTCGCGATGCGCATCGAGCGGTTGATGCGCACGAGCGAGCACAAGCGCAGCCTCGCACCGACGCCCGGAGACAATCAATGATGAAGACGGCCAAAGGCGGACGGTACCGGGTTCTGGTCACCGGGGTCGTCGTCGCAGTCCTGCTCGCCACGGCGGGGGCACAAACGTCGATCCCGGCGCCGGAGCAGTTCTTCGGGTTCCGTATGGGAACCGACAACAAGCTGGCGCGGTGGGACAGGATCGTCGACTACTTCAAGCAGGTGTCGGGCGCGTCGGATCGCATCCGCTTCCGCGAGCTCGGCAAGTCGACCTACGGCAACCCGTTCATCGCGCTCGAGATCAGCAGCCCCGACACGTTGAAGGACCTCGACCGCTACAAGCAGATGGAACGGAAGCTCTATTTCCAGGGGGGAGCGCCGACCGACGCCGAGCGCGACGAGATCTTCCGCCAGGGCAAGGCGGTCGTCGCGGTCACCACCACGATTCACGCGACG
>JANOJK010000739.1:0-4143 GCA_031408165.1 Acidobacteriota bacterium
GCGCGCGCGCTGATCGTCGGAAACCCGATCGTCCCGGCGAGACCGCTCAATCGATGGGCGATCTGCGTGAGGGCGGCGACTGGTCCTTTGGGGCCGAGCGCCGCGACTTTGTCCACGAGGTCGCCGATCGAATCGCACTGGCTGACAAACGTGGCGACGAAACGCCGCCGCGCCCTGTCCAGACCCTGCTGGAGGGCGTCGGGGGAAAAGCCCGGGGAACCGCGCCGCAGCGGCGCCCTCCTCGCGGCGGGACGAATGCTTTGTTGATTCACTGTATGCGGGTGGCCCCGCGCTCTCATTGTATGGCACTTCGGGCGTCACACGCGGGTGATCCGCTCGTCAGTAATCGAGCGGCCGATTGACGAGGGCCCGCACCTCCCGGGACAACGTGCGAGGGTCGAACGGCTTGACCAGGACTCCGGCCGCACCAAGCGACCTCATGCGCTCGACATCGACCCCGACCGCCTTCGCCGTCAAGAAAATCACGGGCGTCACGGCGGTTGCCGGTTGCGAGCGGAGCGCCGACAGCGTCTCCAGGCCGTCCATCGCCGGCATCATCATATCGAGGAGGATGACGTCGGGTTTTTCGTGCTGAGCCTTCCGCACTCCCTCGACGCCGCTGGTCGCCTCGATGACCGTCATCCCGCCCAGGCGACTGAGGCTCAGCCGCGCAATCGACCGGATGTCGGCGTCGTCGTCGATGATCAGGATCTTCATGAGCGGGGCACGATGACGGCGACGTCGCTCGTCTGGGGCACGTCCCGCGCGGCGGTGGCGTCCGGCGGCGTGTTGACGCGTCCGAGCCGCGGCGCGTCGGGCCCGGGCGACCTCGCAACCCGAAACCAGAATGTGCTGCCGCGTCCCTCTTCGCTCTCGACGCCAATGGTGCCGCCATGCTGCTCGATGATCGACTTGCAGATGGCGAGCCCCAGGCCGGTGCCTCCCTTGTCGCGCGCGTCGGACGTCTCCACCTGCCGGAACCGTTCGAAAATTGCGCGATGGGCGGACACGGGCACGCCGCGACCCCGGTCTGTGACCCGGAACTCGACCCAGCTCTCCTCCGTCCCGACGCCGATCGTCACGACGCCGCCCGGCGGCGAGAACTTCACGGCGTTCGACAAGAGATTGACGACCACCTGGACGATTCGGTCGGCGTCGGCCCAAATCATCGACGACACCTCGGGCGCCTCGACGGTGACGCCGTGCTGCTGCTCGAATCCCCGCACGGATTCCATGGCACGGCGAAGGATCGACTCGACGGGCACCTGCGCGAAATGCCCCTCGATCGTGCCGGTCTCGAGCCGATCGATGTCGAGGATGTCGTTGATGAGCGCCATCAGCCGGACGGTGTTGCGTTCGGCGATGGCCACGACCTCGGCGACTTCGTCCGACAGCGCGCCCAACACACCTGAGGACAGCAGGCCGAGCGACCCTCTGATCGACGTGAGCGGTGTGCGCAACTCGTGGCTCACCGTTGAAAGAAACCCGTTCTTCAGCCGCTCGACTTCCTTCAACCGCTCGACCGTCTGCTCGAGCACTTTGCTGTTGTTCCTCGTTTCGACGTGCAGCAGGCGCACTTCGAGCAGGTTGTGTACGCGCCAGAGCACCTCGGCCAGATTGATTGGTTTGCTGATGAAATCCTTCGCGCCGGCCTGGAGCGCGCGCAGATTGTGACCGGGTTGGGCGGAGATGACCAGCACCGGAAGGTAGCCGTCAACCTCGATTTCCTTCAGCCCTTCCATTACTTGAAATCCGTCCATGCCTGGCATCAGCAGATCGAGCAGGATCAGGTCGTACCGGTTTGTCCTGTGGAGCTCACACACGGCATGCGGGTCCATCGTTGACGTGATGCACGAGTAGCCGGCGCCGCTCAGCATGCCCTCGAGCAGGCGGACATTCGCTTCCCGGTCGTCAACGACCAGAATCCTGGCGCTGAGAATGTCCGCTGCACTGGGCACAACGGGATTGTGCCCCTTTTTTGTAATCAGGGCGGTATTACATTCCCAGCGGCTGTTCCGTCCTGCTCGATCGTGTCCCTACCTGGAACAGTGCCAGCAACTATTTGTAAATAATGGGTTTACTTGAAATATTTGGGTTCTTTTGCGATTCTCGTGTGCCAATACGACTCAAGAGCCCACTTTCTCACGCCGTTCCTGACTCTTCCTTATCACCTTCCCCTGCAGCGAGTTAGCTCGCGAGATCTGCTCTCAGGCTCAGCCGGACACGATCTTGCTATGCACTTTAGAGTCTTTACTTGTTCGTTAATGAAACCGTCATAGGCTCAGGTCCCCATATGCCTCGTCACCTTGTGACCGTCAAGATCATCCGCTTCCTCGTGGTCGTCACTGCCCTGGTGGCATTTTCCTCCCCTGGGCTGCGGAGCTCGCCCAGCGAGCGGAGAGCCCACCTCTCCGGTGATCTTGCCAAGCACCAGGGGCGCAAGACGACCGCGCGCACGCGCGTCATCGTGCGCGGGACGGATCGGGACCTCGATTCGCTGGCCTCGCGTCATCGGCTCCGGGTCGTCAAGCGGATGCGGGGCGCTGTCGTGGTTCTCGCGAACAGCGCGGAACTGAACGGTCTGTCGCGGGACAGGGACGCCGGCGACAATCTGTCCGGCGATCTGGCGGTGAGCACCGCGACGGTCACCTCTGACGCGTCAACGGCGGCGGACCAGACCCGCGCCGGAAACGCGCTGCTCGGCGGATTGCTCGGCATTCCCGGAGTGGACGGGCAGGGGATCGGCATCGCGGTCATCGATTCGGGCATCGCGCCGCACGGGGCGCTCGCGAGCCGCGTCGTCGCGAGCGTGAGCTTCGTCACCGGCGATTCCCGGAAGAGCGATAACTTCGGTCACGGCACGCACGTCGCCGGGATCATCGCGGGCAACCGCGCGGCGGCCGACGGCGTCACGCCGGAGTATATCGGTGGCATCGCCCCAGGTGCGATGCTCGTGAACGTCAGGGTGCTCGGCGCCGACGGGAGCGGCTATACGAGTGACGTCATCGAGGGCATCGAATGGGTCGTCGCCAACCGCGCGCTGTACAACATCCGCGTCATCAATCTGTCGCTCGGCCATCCGGTGACCGAAGGCTGCGCCACCGATCCGCTGTGCGAAGCGGTCAACCGCGCGGTGCAGGCCGGGATTGTCGTGGTCGTCGCCGCAGGCAACACCGGGCAAGCCCCCGACGGCCGCCCCATACTGGGCGGCATTTCGTCGCCAGGGAATTCTCCCTATGCGATTACGGTCGGCGCACTGAACACGTGGGGTACGGTGGATCGATCGGACGACACCGTGGCCAAGTACAGCTCCCGCGGTCCTGCGCAGTACGACCTCGCGATGAAGCCCGACATTGTCGCGCCCGGCACGAAGATCCTCTCCCTGCAGGCAGACGGGGCGTTCCTGCCGGCGAAGCATCCGTCGATTCGTGGCGCGGGCCGCGGCAACAATGCCTACATGTATCTGAGTGGGACCAGCCTGGCTGCCCCGCTCGTCAGCGGCGGCGTCGCCCTGCTCCTGCAAGGATCACCGAATCTGTCTCCGGCGCAGGTGAAGTTCGCGCTGCAGAGCGGCGCGACCGCGATGACCGACGAAGGCCTGACGGGCGCGGGCGCGGGCAGCGTGAACCTCTGGGCCTCGCGTCAGATCGCTGTTTACGGGACCTCTCCGGTTGCGGCGCAGTCGGCACCCTCGCTCGGCGCGGCGCACCGCTTCGCGGTGCTGGGCGCATCGACGGTCACCAATACCGGCGCGAGCATCATTACCGGCGACCTTGGCGTCAGCCCTGGCACTGCCGTCACCGGCTTTCTGCCGGGGCTCGTCCGATCGGGCACGATACACTCCGCCGGCGCGGCGGCGCTTGCGGCCCAGAATGACGTCAGGGCGGCGTACAACAGCCTGGTCGCCCAGGCGTGCACCCGGGATCTGACGGGTCAGGATCTGGGCGGACAAACGCTCACCGCGGGCGTCTACTGTTTTTCCTCCTCGGCGCAGCTGACGGGAACCCTCACGCTCAACGCGCAGGGCAACCCGGGCGCGGTCTTCATTTTCAAGATGGGGAGCACGATTACGACGGCCAGCGCGGCGTCGGTCGTCATGACGAACGGCGGGTCCCCGGGTAACGTGTTCTGGCAGGTCGGCAG
>JANOJK010000747.1:0-3292 GCA_031408165.1 Acidobacteriota bacterium
AAGGGCATCCCCGAGGTGTGGCTCAACCCGGGCGCCGACGCCCGCGAGGTCGTCGACAAGGCGCGCGCGCTCGGACTCAAAACGGTCCTGCACTGCTCCATCATCGCCATCGGCGACTCCCCGGCGCGGTACTGATCCGCGCAGCCGCGTGTTCCGCGGTACCCAACCATTCCGCGACCCTCGTCCTCCAACGCTCCGGACTGGTAGTCATGGGGGAGAGGCTACTTCACCCTCTGGCTGACTAGACGCACGCCCGACCTGAAGGTCGGGCCTACTGGGGATCACGCTCCGGCCAAACATCTAGCTGACTAGACGCACGCCCGACCTGAAGGTCGGGCCAACTGGGGGATCAGGCCGGACCTGAAGGTCCGGTCAACTGGTAGTTGGTTTGCAGGGTCCGATTTGATGATGCCGCGCGCAGTTCGACGCCTGCCGCGCTGTTCGTACCGGGGCCCGCGCCTGTATTTCCTCACGTTTCTTGCCAGGTTCAGGCGGCGAATATCTGTGAATGCGGAGCTCGTGGACATATGCCGATCGCAGATTCTGCGCGCTGCGAGTCGAACGCACTTTGAAGTAGTTGCCGCATGCTTCATGCCGGACCATCTGCATTTGCTCGTCAAGGGAACCACGGATGACGCGAATCTGCGCGAGTTCGTCCGTCGTGCGAAGCAACTGTCGGCTTATCACGCGATGCGGCAGGGTCACGGCGAGGTTTGGGGCCGCGGGTATTACGACCGGATCCTGCGCCACGACGAGGACCCGCGCCGTTACGTTCGATGTATCCGCGACAACCCGGTCGTTGCGGGACTCATCGCGGACGCTGCTGATTACCCGTACCTCTGGATCACCAGTTGGCCCGACCTTTAGGTCGGGCGGGCCCCTAACCAGCAACCAGCTGATTCGAGCAGGCCCCACCAGCGCGTTGCTAACCAGCTTCACGCCGGACCTGAAGGTCCGGCCAACTGGGGACCACAGGGTCTAGTCCGGGAAGATCTTCCCGGGGTTGAGCAGGCCCTCGGGGTCGAAGGCGGCCTTGACGCGCTTCATCAGGGCGATGGTCTGCGGATCGAGCTCCAGAGCCAGGTACTTCGCTTTCACGAAGCCGATGCCGTGTTCCCCGCTGATGGAGCCTTCGAGCGCGACGACCCCTTCGAACAGGGCGCGCTCCGCCTCGTGTGCGCGGCGCATCTCGTCCTCGTCGCCGGGCGTCACCATGATGTTCACGTGGATGTTGCCGTCGCCGGCGTGCCCGAAGCACGGGATCCGGAGCCGGTACGCCTGCTTGATCCCGTCGACGAGGCGGAACAGTTGCGGAATGCGCCCTTTCGGGACGACGACATCGTGGTTGAACTTGATGGGGGTGATGACCTTCAGCGCGGGGGACAGCTCACGCCGCACGCGCCAGATCTCCTGCCGTTCGGCTTCGTCGCGCGCGCGCAGAATCTCGGTGGCGCCGGCGTCGCGGCAGGCGCGCTCGCAGCGCGTGGCCTCCTCGTTGACCGCCTCCGCAAGGCCGTCGACCTCGAGCAGCAGCAGGGCGCCCGTGCCTTCGGGCGCCAGCGAACGGACGTCGAGGTGCTTCGCCACCGCCTCGAGCGAATCCCCGTCGATGAGCTCCACCGCCGCGGGGACGACCCGCATCGCGATCACGTTGCTGACCGCCTGCACCGCGTCCTCGATCGTGCGGAACGTCGCGCGCAGCGTCGACTGGACCGGCGGCCTCGGCACGAGCCGCAGGATGATGCGGGTGATGACGGCGAGCGTCCCCTCGGATCCGACGAGCAGGTGGGTCAGGTCGTAGCCGACGACGTTCTTCACCACCTTGCCGCCGGTCTCGATGATGTCGCCATTCGGGAGGACGGCCTGGAGGCCCAGCACGAACTGCTTCGTCGTCCCGTACTTGAACGCCCGCGGCCCTCCCGCGCACTCCGCGACGTTGCCGCCGATGACCGACGTGCGCAGGGACGCGGGATCGGGGGGATAGAAGAGGCCGACCTTTTCGACGGCGTCCTGGATCGTGCCGGTGATCACGTTGGGCTCGACGACGATGACGAGGTTTTCTTCGTCGAGCTCGAGGATGCGGTTCATGCGCTCGAGCGACAGCACCACGCCGCCGTGCACCGGCACCGCTCCGCCGGTGTAACCGGTGCCGCCCCCGCGCGGGACCAGCGGCACGCTGTGCGCCGAGCACAGCCGCAGGATCGCGGAGATCTGTTCCGCGCCGTCGGGCAGGACGACCGCGTCGGCGGAGTGGCCGCGCTTGAGCGCATCGACGCCGTAGGCGGTCCGCGACGCCTCGTCGACGCGCACGTGCTCCGCACCGGCGATCGATCGCAGGCCGTCGAGGAACTCAGGCTGAAGCGGCACGGGCCCCGGCACGGGTCGCGAGGAACTCCAGGATGCGCTGCGACCCGCGTTCGAGCTCCTGCATGGACGTGGCGTAGGAGATGCGCAGGAACCCCGGCGCGTCGAAGGCCTCGCCGGGCGTGACCGCCACGTGCGCGTCGGTGAGGAGCGCCGTGGCGAGCTCGGACGAGGTGCGGAAGCCGTCCGGCGACAGGTATTCGCTGACGTCCGGGAACAGGTAGAAGGCGCCGGCGGGCTTGCGCAGGCCGATGCGCGGATCGGCGGAGAGCCAGCCGTGGAGGCGATCGCGCCGGCGGCGGTACTCGTCGAGCATCTCGGTGACGCAATCCTGCGGTCCGCGCAGCGCCGCTTCGACCGCCTTCTGCGTGATGGAGCAGACGTTCGAGGTCGAGTGGCTCTGGATGGCGTTACACGCCCCGACGACCCCGGCCGGGCCGACCGCCCACCCGCAGCGCCAGCCGGTCATGGCATAGACCTTCGAGGCCGATCCGCACAGCACCGAGCGATCGCGGTTGTGCCGTGCGAGCACGCCGATCAGGTTGTGCGGCACGGGATCGTAAATGAGCTTGTCGTAGCAGAGATCCAGCAGGACCCAGATCCCGTGCCGCGCGGCTTCCTTCGCCACCGTCTCGAGATCCTCCTCCGACATCACCGCGCCGGTCGGATTGTCGGGCGAGTTGATGATGACCCCGCGCGTCCGCGGCGTGAAGGCGCCGACGATCGTGTCCGCGCGCAGCCGGAATCCGTCCTCGACGTGGGACCGGACGACGACCGGCGTCGCCTCCGCCAGCTTGATCTGCTCGACGAGCGTGGGCCAGCCGGGCATGTGCGTGATCACTTCGTCCCCGGGACCGAACAGCGCGAGCACGCTGTTGAAGAGCGCCTGCTTGCCGCCGGCGGAACAGATCACCTCGGAGGTCAGGTA
>JANOJK010000748.1:0-2793 GCA_031408165.1 Acidobacteriota bacterium
CTGCAGCCACCGCGCCGCGTCGCGATCCGCGTCGAGCCCGGGATGCCGGGAGTCCACCAGGTGCAGTACGCCGGCGATCGCGTGATCGCTGTCGAAGTAGGCGCGCGCGATCTCTGCCAGTTCCGCCACGGAGGCGGCCCCGCCGCGGGCGTAGCCGAAGCCCGGCAGGTCCGCGAGGTAGACGCTCCACTTGCCGGGGCCGCCGAAGCCCCCCTCGATCTGCAGGCGATAGAGGTTCGCGAGGCGGGTCTTGCCGGGCGCCGCGCTGGTGCGGGCCACCTCGCGTTTCGCCAGTGCATTCAGGAGCGTCGACTTGCCGACGTTGGATCGCCCGACGAGCGCGATATGCGGGACCCCGTCTTTCGGGATCCCCTCAGCGTCCACCGCGCTCGTGACGAAGCGCGCCTCGAGAACCTTCATGTCAAATGCTGAAGTTTGAATGCTGAATGCTGAATGAAGGCCGCTTCAGCCTTGACCATTCAGCATTCAGCATTCGACATTCAGCATTTCTCAGTGAGACACGGACGGCTGGTCGCCGACAATCGGCTGGGTGCCCGGCGCGGCGATCGGCGTCAGCGGCTCGACGAGCGCGATCTTCAGGACCTCGTCCATCGACTCGACCATGTAGACGTCCAGCGCGTCCAGCACGTTCTTGGGGATGTCAGCCAGGTCCTTCTCGTTCTCCCGCGGGATGATGATCGTCTTCAGGCCCGAGCGGTGGGCGGCCAGGATCTTTTCCTTCAGGCCGCCGATGGGGAGGACCTTGCCGCGCAGCGTGATTTCCCCGGTCATCGCGACGTCCTTGCGAATCGGGGAGCGGCAGAGCGCCGACACGAGGGCGGTGGCGAGCGTGATGCCGGCCGAGGGGCCGTCCTTCGGGATCGCCCCCTCCGGGATGTGGATGTGCACGTCCGTCGTGCGGTTGAAGTTCTTCGGGATGTGGTACTCGTCCGCCTTCGAGCGGACGTAGCTCATCGCCGCCTGCGCGGATTCCTGCATGACGTCGCCGAGCTTGCCGGTGAGCGTGAGCTTGCCCTTGCCCGGCATGAGCGTCGCTTCGATCGTCAGGATCTCGCCGCCGACTTCCGTCCACGCCAGGCCGGTCGCGACGCCGATCTCGTTCTTCTCTTCCGCGAGGGTCGGCCGGAAGCGCGGCACGCCGAGGTACTCGGTCACCTTGGCGGCGGTGATCTCCATGCTGAAGCCCTTGCCCTCGACGACGACCTTGCGGGCCACCATGCGGCAGATCGACGAGATCTCGCGTTCGAGGTTCCGGACGCCCGCCTCGCGCGTGTAGCGCGAGATGATCGTCGAGAACGCCTCGTCGAGGAACACGATGTTGTCCTTCGTGAGGCCGGCCCCTTCGACCGCTTTCGGCGAGAGGAACTTCTTGGCGATCTCGACCTTCTCCTGCTCGGTGTAGCCGGCGAGCTGGAGGACTTCCATGCGGTCGCGCAGCGCCTGCGGGATCGTGTGCAGCACGTTCGCCGTGCAGATGAACATCACGTTCGACAGGTCGTACTCGACGTCGAGGTAGTGGTCGAGGAAGGCGCTGTTCTGCTCGGGATCGAGCACCTCGAGCAGCGCCGCCGACGGGTCGCCGCGGAAGTCCATCGACATCTTGTCGACTTCGTCGAGCAGGAACACCGGGTTCATCGAGCCGGCCTTCTTCATCATCTGGATGATCTGGCCGGGGAAGGCGCCGATATAGGTGCGGCGGTGGCCGCGGATCTCCGCCTCGTCGCGGACGCCGCCGAGCGACAGCCGGACGAACTTGCGGTTCATCGCGCGCGCGATCGACTTGGCGAGCGACGTCTTGCCGACCCCCGGAGGGCCCGAGAACGTCAGGATCGTCGCCTTCGGCTTCTTCACCAGCGCGCGGACGGCGAGGAACTCGAGAATGCGGTCCTTGACCTTCTCGAGGCCGTAGTGGTCCTCGTTCAGGATCTCTTCCGCGCGCTTGAGGTCGCGGCTTTCCTTGGTCTTCTTCTGCCAGGGGACGGCGATCAGCCAGTCGAGGTAATTGCGCGAGACGGTGGCTTCCGCGGACATCGGCGGCATCGACTCGAGCCGCTTCAACTCCTGGACCGCCTTCTCCTCGACCTCTTCAGGCATCTTCGCCTGTTCGATCTTCTTCTTCAGCTCCTCGACTTCGTTGCCCTTCTCGTCCTTGCGGCCCAGTTCCTTCTGGATCGCCTTCATCTTCTCGTTGAGGTAATACTCCTTCTGCGCCTTCTCCATCTGCTTCTTGACGCGCGACTGGATCTTGCGATCCACCTGGAGCTTGTCGACCTCCGCCTCGAGCAGGGCGGTAATCCGGTTGAGCCGTTCGATCGGAGAGATGATCTCGAGCAGGTTCTGCTTCTCGTCCACGCCGACGACGAGGTGGGCCGAGATGGTGTCGGCGAGCTTGCCCGGATCGTCCACGCGCACGGCGGCAATCATCGCGTCGTAGTGCAGGTTGTTCGACAGCTTCACGTACTGTTCGAAGAGCGAGACCACCTTGGTCATGGTGGCTTCCGCGTCGACGCCCGATTCCTTCGGCTTCGGCACGACCTTCACGACGACCCGGTAGAAGCCCTTGTCTTCCTTCCACTCGACGGCGCGCGCGCGCTCGATGCCCTCGACCAGGACCTTGATGTTGCCGTCGGGCAGCTTCAGGCTCTGGACGATGTTGGCGACGCAGCCCATCGTGTAGATGTCGTTCGGCTGCGGCTCGTCGACCGCGGCGTCGTGCTGCGCGGCGAGGAAGACCTTCTTGTCCTTGCCGAGCGCGTGCTCGAGCGCGCGCGT
>JANOJK010000765.1:0-5743 GCA_031408165.1 Acidobacteriota bacterium
TCACCTCCAGCGCCGCGTCCGGCGGCGGCGGCGCCTGCGCCGGCCAGTCGGCGGCCGCATGCCGGCCGGCGCGCATCGACTCGCGGCGGAGCCGATCGATGGCGCGATTGCGCGCGGTCGTGATGATCCATCCGACCGGACTCGGGGGCGGCCCCGTCGTCGACCAGCGCTCGAGGGCGATTGCGAACGCCTCCTGCACGGCCTCCTCGGCAGCATCGATCGAGCCGCAGACACGCACGAGAACCGACACAGCACGGCCGTACTCGCGGCGGAACACATCCTCGATCTCCGCTGCGGCGAGGTCAGCCTTCCTCTCAGTCCCCATGCTGGAAGGGCCGCACCTCGACCGCGAGGCCCGAGTCGTAGCCGGGGAGGACGAGCGTTTCGCTCAGCCGTTTCGCCCAGCCGAGCGCCGCATCCAGGTCCGGCGCTTCGATGACCGAAAATCCGCCGATATGCTCCTTGGCTTCGACGTACGGCCCGTCCGTGACGAGTGTCTCGTTACCCCGGACCTGCACCACCGTCGAAACATCGGGCGGGTGCAGGCCGCCGGCGAACACCCAGGCGCCCGACCGTCTCAGGTCTTCATTGAGCTTGTTGATCCGCTCCATGACCGGCGCCAGTTGCTCTGGCGCCGGGGTGGTGCCGTCGGGCTGGTAGATGCTCAATAGATATCGCATGATTTGCCGTCCTTCTGGAAATCGCCCGGCGAACGTGCCGGACTCTAACATCCAAACGAACGGGATCACGGAAATTCGACAACCTCTCAGACAGATCTGGCGCTCGCGACCAGGTCCAGGTCCGATCCCAGCCGGTCCTCCTGCTGACTGCGGCGACTCGCCGGGCGAGTGACGTACGAAACCGCCAGCAACCCCATCAACGCGACGGGCAGCAAGGCCTTGCCATCGTCCGCCAGATAGTGCGCCACGACTGCCGCGGTCCACATGAAGGTATAGCCTGCGTAAACCCATTCCTTCAAAGTCGGCAGCCGTGGCAGGAGCAGCACGATGGCCCCGGCCAGCTTCCCGATGCCGAGCAGGATACGCAACTGCTGCGGATATCCCACGTGCCGAAAGTTCTCAACCGCCTCGGGGGCGGCGGTCAGGTAGCTGAAGCCGGCGGCCAGCGTCACCATCCCCACGAGACCCGTGGCTCCCCAGTACGCAATCTTCCGTGACATCTTCCCTCCTAATTAGTCCGGGTGGTGGTGCGCTTGCTTCCAGGCGGATTGCCGCCCGGCACACGCTCGAAGCCGACCAGCGTCCAGCCGGCCGCCTCGCGCCGGAAGTACGCATGTGCCGGTTCCGTCCAGCTCTGCGGCCCGCCGCTGGCGGAAATTTCGACGCGGATATACGTGCTCGCTGCCGCCGCCAGATCCTTCGGCGCATTGACGTTCGTCGCCGACGCGCGGGTCTCGCCGAGGTTCGCCGTCGTGCCGGTCGCATTGTCGAACCGCCGCCAGACCACGACATACTCTTCGGGTGCGCGCGCCACGTCCGCATCCACCGCGGCGTTCCGGAACGTCAACGTACCTGACGGCGACAGGCGCACGTCGACGACGGGGTTCACCGCAGGAAGATAACGACGGACAATCGCGTTGCGGCGCTCGATCAGGAACTTCGAGAGCATCTCCTCGGATTTCGGATCGTTGAATCGGCCGACGCCGATGAGCGCCTTCAGCATCTCGCCGGTGAATGCCTGGAGCCGCTGCGCGGCCCAGAACTTGTCGTCCAGGCGCGCCGATCGGAACGCGGAATTGGCGTAGCGGGGTTTCCACTGCTCGGGGTCCCACGTCGTGTTGTCAGTAGAAAGGGCGCCGACGGAATTTGCACGATACAGCGGGATCGTCCGCCAGTTCTTGACGTAGAGCCCAAGGCTCGGCATGCCGGCCAGCGTCTTCTTGCCCTCAGCGAGGTACTCCCAGCCTTCGTACGGCTCGCGCGGGTAGACTCCCGCGCTCCCGATCGTCGATCCGAAATCCAGCAGGTGATGTCGGATGACTCGCTTCCCGTTCTGCTCGACGCGCGTGTCGAGCGTGTTGATGGACTTCGAGTCGACGTGATTCAGCCAGGCCGCGAAGGTCCCATAGCCCCGCAGCTCGCGACGGTACTCGTGGGGGATTACATCATTGGGATCGTCGGACCGCGTGCCGTAGAACCGGAACCCGCCGACGGGTTGCCCTTCGAGAGCCTTGCTGGCGACGACCCGGTACGATCCATCGGACTCGCGGTGCGCCCGGCGCAGCAGCAGCCGGATATCCGATTCCTTGAAGCGACGCCGGTTGCCGCTTGGCGATTTGATGCGGGCCCGGTCGTCGATGGTCAATTCCTCCGGCCGCAGCGTCGCCAGGTGCGTGTCCGGCACGTGATACCCCAGCCCCCAGAAGAGCCTGGCGACGAGGACCTCCGTGCCAGTCGCCATGGCCGGATAGCCTGGCGCATCGAACTTGATGAACCAGACCTGTCCTGCGGAATCGCGCACGGTGAACCCCGGCATCACGCCATCGTTCTTGGCCGAAATCACCGTCCAGCCGCCCGGGGCCGGGCCAGTGCCCGACCCCGGCCCTCTGACGAGTTCGTCGAGGGTGACGGGTACGGTCCCCAGCCGGTTCGTGAACCAGGTCGAGTCCGGGACTTCATCTATCGTGTTGAGGTTCTGCGCGCGGACGTTCGGCGTCTGGTCGCCGGGCCGGGAGAACAGGTTCTCGAGGGTGTCGTACTCCAGATCGATTTCCCGTTCCTGGACGGCCGACGCGTCTTCTGCGTCGACGATCCGCTTGATCGGATCGTCGGGATAGAACTTCTGGCCGTTCGCGCCCGTTCCTACCGTCACCGTCACGGCGACGGCACACGCCAGCGCGGCCAACCCCTGACGTCTCCTGCTGGTGTTGCTCATCATCAGAATGCTCCTCCGGCGCTGACGAGGAGACGCGCGGCGTGCTCCCGGCTGTGCGCCACTTCAACCTTGAACGCGTAGCCCTTCAGACCGATGATCCGCGTGCCGATCCCGTACGAGTTCTTCAGGTCGCGGAAATCGAGGTCGCCTTTCCGCGCCGCGACCTTGCCGGCGTCGTAGAACACCGCCATGTCGAGGAAACGCGCGGGGGTCCACCGCAGCTCCGTGTTCATGACCAGGCGATGGCGATCGCGGAAGCGGAAGTCCGGAAACCCGCGCAGGGTCTTGCTCCCGCCGATGGACGGCAGCATGAAGTACGGAGCGGCCTCGGTATCGTCGGCGTCCGTGAGAGTGGTGAGGCCATGGAGGGCGATGACCCAGTTGGCCCGCATCAGCGGAATCAGCTGCGTCACCTCCGCCTCGAGCGAGCGGAAGGAGTACTGATCGTTGTCCCTCTCACGGAAATCATCGAACTGGACCCGGTACTGCCCGCCCGTGCCCGAGTAGCCCAGCTGACGCCGCCAGTCGACGACCGCCCGCGCGGTGCTGTTGACGTACTTGAACTGGTCGAGCTCGAGGCCCGGGCTGTTGGCTGGGGAGAACCGTTCCTCGATCGACGTCCCGGTGGCGCCTGAACTGGTTGTGACGTCGATGTAGTTGACCCCGCCGCCCACGGAGACATACCGGCTGACGTCGAAGTCGAGACGTCCGCCCCCCTTGAGGGGCGTGTAGCCGAAGGATGTCCTGCCAGCCTTGTCCGAGTCCTGGCCGATGCCGTAGTACTTCACGTCCGGCGCGTCCAGGTAGCCGGCCGTCAACGACAGCCGTCCGCGGTTCGACGCAAACGACGGCAGCGTCACGTCCGTCTGCGCCTTCCAGAAGCCGTTGAGTGAGTAGGCGCCGATCGCACTGATCGCGCCGTCGTCCCCGAACGGCTTCCGCGCGCCGAGGCCGGCGGCGACCCCGGCGCCCGGATAGACGGAGGCGAGGAGCGGATACACCCCGTGGGGCTCTCCGGTGAGCCAGCCCCAGTCCTCGAGGCGGTTCACGATTTTCTCGGCGCGGCTCAGCGCCGGCGGCGTGAGCGCGCGCAGCTTGTCCGCCTGCTCCTGGCGAATGATTTCGGTCCTGGTTTCCTGGGCCATGGCCTGGCCAGGAGGGACCACGAGCATCGTGGCCACCGCGAGCAGTGCGGCACCACACATAGGTCTGACAGCGGAACAGCGAACAGCGGGCATATCGTCCTCCAAGCAACTTCTCCTTGCGTACGTGTGACCGATGGCGCATCACCGCGCTGCGGTCGCTACATGCAGGGCAAAGGTGATGCCTGCGCGCAGCACGAACTCACGTAGTCGCTTTGTGGAGGACTTTTGCGAGGAATGTGACCGATATCCGCCAGCTTGGTTCTTCCGTGCGGGGGCATCGATGGTCATCGTGTGTCGCGGCCATTTGTGTGGTGGCAGACAGTGCGTGCGTTTTCGGACGAAGGGGTTGTATCGTCGGCGCGGATCACAGGGGGATGCGCGCCGTGTGGGGGACTGGCGCGATAGACCAGGGCACCGACAGGCCGGAGAGTCGCGACAGGAAGATCGCGAAGGCGATGGAGGTCCGTCGCATCCTCAACTTCCCAACAGCACCACGATGCACACGCCGTCCCATGTCGCACGGCCCAGGTCCTTCGGCGGCGCGCTCTTCATCGGCACGACTCCGAGATTCTTTGGATCGAGCTCGAACCGCTGCTGAACGTATTGCCGGACCGCCATGGCACGGCTGCTGGAGAGCCGGAGCTCGTCGGCGGGAACGCCGCCGTTGGCGTAGCCCTCGATGACGACGGCGCTCTCCGCAAAGGAGTCGCCGTGCTGTGTGAGGGCCGCGTGCAGGAGCGCTTTTCCCCTCTCCGACAGTTCCTCGCCGTTCGACCCGTTCTGGAACAGCTCCGGACCGGACAGCCAGATTCGCCGGTTCGACCGACGGGTGAAGGCCCCATCCCGGCGATACCGTTCCGGGGACATATCCGCCAGGCTGTAGTAGCCCCTCTTGTTGAAGAAGCCGCGCAGCAGGAAATTGTGTTTCGCCGCTTCCGTCACGTCGGCGAGATTGGCGGTCGCTGCGTTGACATTGGTGAGCGATGTCCTGATGTTGGCGCCAGCGCTCATGCCGCCCGGATCGAATTTGGAGATGTCGGACGTGATTTGATGGAGCTGCTGCGCGCTGTCACGCAAGTGATCCACAAGTTCGCCTGCCTTCTGCGGGATCTGGCGCGAGCTCAGATCCGTCATCAGCGCATCGGCCTTGCGCGTGGCCTGACCGAGGTCCGCAGTCGCTGCCTGAGCATTCGCGACAGCCTCACGGACCTTGCCGGCCACGGCTTCGTCCCGCAGCAGCATACCGGCTGTGCCGCGGCCGTTCTGCAGATCCGCGGCGATGTCACGGACGCTCGACCCTGCGGCCGTGACTGTCCGGCGGATCTCGCCCGCCAGCGCGTCGTCGCGGAGCAGCATTCCGGCTGTGCCACGGCCTTCTTTGATCCCGACCACCACATCATTCACGTTCGATACGGCCGACGTGACGCCCTGCAACGCTCCCTTGACATCGTCGAGAAGCGCCGCACTGCTCGTGAGGAGCGCCGACAGTTCAGTCGGCTCCGCGCTCGGGATGGTCGCCCGTACGTCCGCTTGCGGCGCCTGGCTGCTGCCCGGCCGAACCGACAGGTAGGTGCCGCCGACGACTCCTTCCCGGTCAATCGTGACGACAGAATCGCTCCGCACGAGGGCACGCAGCTGCGCGTCGACGCGAAACCTTAGGCGGTACCGCGCGGCGGGGGAGTCGGGCACGTCGATACTGAGCA
>JANOJK010000083.1:0-3257 GCA_031408165.1 Acidobacteriota bacterium
CACCCACCTGGAGCGCGCCCGCGTCGGCCTCCACCACCGAGAAGGCGGTTACGTCCGGGGTCACCGCGCCGTTGCCCAGCAACACGTAGATGGGCAGGCCGGTGGGGGCCACGAAATTGGGCCCGCCTGGCGTGACCGGGCTGCTCGGGCCGAACGGCGCCGGGAAGTCCACCTTCATGAAGCTCATCACCGGCCAGCTTCGCCCCAGCAAGGGGAATGTGAAGGTGCTCGGCGAGCCGATCTGGCGCAATCCGCACCTGTATTTCCAGATCGGGTTCTGTCCGGAACAGGACGCGTTCTACGAGCGCATGACCGGCCTCGAGTGGGTCCGCGCCCTCGTGCGGCTCAACGGCCTGACCGAGAAGGAAGCCGATGACGCCGCGCGCCGCGCGCTGTCCGCCGTCGACCTGATGGAGGCCGCCGACAAGAAGATCGGCGCCTACAGCAAGGGCATGCGCCAGCGCGTCAAGCTGGCGCAGGCGCTCGTCCACGATCCGCAGCTCCTCATCCTGGACGAGCCGCTCTCGGGGATGGATCCCATCGGACGCCGCAAGACGATTCGCCTCATCCGCGAGTGGGGCCGCGCCGGCAAGAGCATCATCGTCTCGAGCCACATCCTGCACGAGATCGAGTCGATGACGTCGAACATCCTCCTGATCAACAACGGCCGGATCCTCGCCGAGGGGGACGTCCACCAGATCCGCGACCTGATCGACGAGCCCCCGCACACCGTCTACGTCCGCGCCGAGGACCCGCGCCGCATCGCGCGCGAGTTCATCAACGCCGACACCGACGATGTCCGCAGCCTGAAGTTCGAGCCGGGCGCGGTGGTGGTGGAAACCGCCAGGCCCGACGCCTTCTACGCCCGCTTGACCGACATGGCCGCGAGCGGCGAATTCGGCGCGATCGAGGAAGTGACCTCGCCCGACGACAACCTCCAGGCGGTCTTCCAGTATCTGGTGAAATGACATGTCACGGCCGACGCCTCTTCACGAAGTCCACGAAGATCACAAAGATCACAACGGGCTCTTTGTGCTCTTCGTGAACATCGTCATCCAGGTGCAGGAGCCGTGGCTCGTGAGGCGGATCCAATGACCGAAGCAGCTGTACCGAGTCCCGTCCCGAACGCTCCGGGGCTCGAGCGTCCCATCCCGAAAGCTCCGGGCTTTCTCGCCTCCGCGATGCGGGTGTTCGACCTGTCGGTGGGGGAGATGCTCTGGTCGCGCCGGACGATCTTCATGGCGCTCGTCGTCGGCGCGCCAGTGCTGATCGCCGTCTTCCTGCGCCTGCTCGACACGCTCGGCGCCCCCGTCTTCCGCGTCGACGGCAGGACCATGGCCGGGCCGGCGATTTTCGGGCTGATGATCTGGGTGTTCTACCTCCGGTTCACCGTGCCGGTGCTCGGCGTCTTCTATGGCACGTCGCTCATCGCCGACGAGGTCGAGGACAAGACGATCACCTATCTCTTCACGCGTCCGATCCCCAAAGGGGCCGTCCTGGTCGGGAAGTACTTCGCCTACCTGGCGTGTACGCTCTTCGTCGTCCTGCCGTCGGTGGTCATCGTCTACCTGGCCATCGTGCCGATGCGGGGGAGCCTCGGGGCGTCGTTCCTGGACCTGTTGAAGGATCTGGCCCTGCTGACCATCGGGCTGGCGGTCTACGGGGCCGTCTTCGCGTTCATCGGGGCGAAGTTCAAGCGCCCCCTGCTGGTCGGGCTCATTTTCATCTTCGGATGGGAGCAGGCCGCCCTGGCCTTTCCGGGCTATCTCAAGAAGTTCACGGTGGCCTACTACCTCCAGGCCATGGTTCCCCACGCGATGCCGAACGACACCGTGGTCAGCCTCATCCAGGGCATCTTCCGCGAGAGCCCGTCCCTCACCGAGAGCCTGATCTGGCTCGGCGTGATTTTGCTGGTGTTTTTGTGGGGGGCGGCCACCAGTGTGGAACGCAAGGAATACGTTCTCGAGCAATAGCGCTTCCGCTTCCACGGGATCCGCGTTTCGGGCGGGATCCGCGGCGGGCGTTGAACGTGCTTCGGCGCCTAAGCTGTTCGTTTCCGGGCACTTGCCTCCCATTCCCGGAACTTTTTACCCCGCCGATCTGTATAATCCATCCAGAGGGCCACGCGTATGACCAGTAGAACGCGATATTTCATGGGCGGTTCGGCAGCCGTGCTCGTTGCCGGTCTTGGCACGGGACTCGTCGCTTATTACGGCGGCGGCTTCCCTTCGTTATCAGCCTCCCGCACGGGACCGTCGGAATTGAGCTACGTGCCAGCCGATGCGGGCGTCGTCGCCTTTGCCAACGTGCGCGAAGTGATGGACTCCCAGCTTCGGCAGCGCCTCAAGCAGGTGCTTCCGAACGAAGAGGGCCAGAAGGAATTCCAGCAGGAAACGGGGATCGACATCGAGCGCGACATCGACTACGTCGTCGCGGCGATGACCGGTGGGGGGGCCGACGGCGTCGGGCCGGATCCAAACGGCCTGGTCGTGGCGCGCGGCCGCTTCAACACCACGCAGCTCGAGACCCTCGCGCGTGAGCACGGCGGAGTGGTCGAGGAGTACAAGGGCAAGCGCCTGATCAAGGCGTCGGGCGTGAATTCGAAGCGCCACCTGGATGTCGCCCCCGGCGGCGTCGCGCCGGCGCGGAAGCATCACGCCGTGATGCTGGCATTCCTGGAGCCCGGTTTGGTGGCCATCGGCAGCGAGGCGGCCATCAAGAGCTCGATCGACGCGCAGCTGAGCGCCCACAGCATCACGAGCAACAACGAGATCATGGAGCTCATCTCCGACATCGACATGGGCCACAACGCGTGGGCGGTGGGCCGTTTCGACGCCATCGCGAACCAGGCGAAGATGCCCGCGGAGATCGCCAGCCGCCTGCCGGCGATCAAGACCTTCGCGGTTATGACCCACATTGACGGCGGCGTCAGCGGCTCGTTCCGTGCCGAGACGCGCGACGATGCGTCGGCCGAGAACCTGCGCCAGGTCTTCCAGGGCCTCCTGGCGCTCGGCCGGATGCAGAGCGACCCGAAAGCGACGGCGCTACTCAACTCGCTGCAGCTCTCGGGCACCGGCAAGACCGTGACGCTCTCCTTCGCCGTGCCGTCCGAAGTGCTCGACATGATCCCGCTGAAGGGGATCCACGACGGCGGAAATCACCCGAACGTTATCGGACCGGAGCTTCACTCCCGCGTCCCCGAGGCGCCGAAGCCTCCGACGCCCCCGACTCCGGATCGGTAACCGCTTCAGACGCTC
>JANOJK010000794.1:0-2612 GCA_031408165.1 Acidobacteriota bacterium
GGCGTCGTCGACGTCGACACGTCGCTGAACGTCGGCAAGCCCGAGCTCTCCGTCCATATCGACCGGCTGAAGGCGGCAGATCTCGGTGTCGCAGTGGCGGAGGCGGCCGAAGCCCTGCGGCTGCTGGTCGGCGGCGATCAGGTCACCACTTACAATGAAGGAGGGGAGCAGTACGAAGTGCACGTGCGCGCCCCTGCCGGAAACCGGGCGTCGGCCGCGGGCGTGGGCCGGATGACCGTACCTTCCAGCACGCTCGGCAGCGTGCCGCTCGAGAACATTGCGGCGCTCCGCTCGGGGACGTCGCCGAGCAACGTCGACCGGCTGAACCGGCAGCGGCAGGTGACGGTCTACGCGGGCCTCAAGGAGGGGGTTTCGCAGACGCCGGCCATGGACGCGATGACGAAGGCGGCGGCGGCGCTGAACATGGGGCCCGGGTACAGCTCGCGCTTCGCGGGGCGATCGCGGGAGCTCGGGCGTGCGGCGCAGAACTTCCTCATCGCATTCGTGCTCTCGCTGGTCTTCATGTATCTGATCCTCGCGGCGCAGTTCGAATCGTGGCTCCATCCGATCACGATCCTGCTGTCGCTGCCGCTCACCTTGCCGTTCGCGCTGCTGTCCATCATCATTACCGGACAGTCGTTGAACATTTTTTCGGCGCTCGGGCTGCTCGTGCTGTTCGGCGTCGTCAAGAAAAACTCGATTCTCCAGATCGACCATGCGAATCAGCTCAGGGAAAAAGGCATGCAACGAGATACCGCGATTCTGCAGGCCAGCCGCGACCGGCTGCGCCCGATCCTCATGACCACGCTCGCGTTCGTCGCCGGCATGATTCCGCTCGTCCTGTCGAGCGGGATTGGGTCCGGGACCAACCGCGCGATAGGCTTCGTCATCATCGGCGGGCAGTCGCTGGTGCTGGTGCTCTCGCTGATCGTGACCCCGGTGGCGTACTCGTTGCTCGACGACTTGTCGAAGGTTCGCCTCGGGATGCTGGTTCGCGGCATTCGTGCGCGGCGGCTGGCGTCCGCGACGGCGGCGGGCGTGGCGCTTTTCGCCCTGCTGCTGCCCGCGCCTGCCGGCGCGCAGCCGGCCGGAGGCGGGGAGGTGCTTCGAATCTCCGCGGACGAGGTCGGCCGCATGGCGATTGCGAACAATCCGGACCTCGTCGCCGGCTCCTACGATCCGCGAATCAGCGCCGAGCGGCTGGCCCAGGCGCGCTCCGCGTTCCTGCCGACACTCACGAGCGGCGTCCAGCGGAACGTCCAGCAGTCGCCGCCGAGCAGCATTTTCCTCGGCAGCGACGGGACCCGCACCGATGCGTGGGCCGGCAATGTGGGTCTCGGCCAGCGGCTCCCATGGGGTGGCGGGTTGTACAACGTCGGGTGGACGTCACTCCGCTCGAACGCCAGCAGCTCGCTGTCGAACTTCAATCCCTCGGTGACGGCGTCCCTGCAGGCGGTCGTTTCGCAGCCGCTGCTGCGCGATTTCAAGATCGACCCGACGCGGGCGCTGATCACGACGTCCAGGCGCAACCAGCGGATCGCGGACATCAACCAGGAAGAACTGGGGACGACCCTCTCCGCCGGCGCGCAGCGCGCCTACTGGAACCTCGTGCTGGCGCGCGCGGCGGTGGCCGTCCAGCAGCGGTCGCTGGACCTGTCGCTGGAGCTCGAGCGCAATAACCGCGCCCGCGTGGACGTGGGACAATCGCCCCCGCTCGATCTGGTGTCGGCCCGCGCGGAGGTGGCGCAGCGGCGCGAGGGCCTGATCGTCGCGCAGACGCAGGTGCGGCAGAACGAGGATGCGCTGCGGCTGCTCATCCTCGACCCCAAGCGTCCGGACTTCTGGTTCGTCAGGCTCGAGCCGGCGGACATGGTCCCGCCGATCGGCCCGGCGCCCGACGTGGACGCGGCCGTGCGCAACGCGCTCGGCCAGCGGACGGACCTCCAGCGCACCCAGCAGCAGATCGAGAACAACGAGACGCTGCTGTCGCTCGCGAAGAACGACGCGCTCCCGGATCTGCGGCTGCAGGCGACGTATCTGACGAACGGCCTCGGCGGGACGGAGCTGCTGCGCAGCGGGGGCTTTCCCGGGACGGTCGTCGGACAGCAGTTCGTCGCCTTCGGCGACGTGCTCCGCCAGTTGTTCGCGGCGAACTACCCCACGTGGACCGTGGGCTTTACCCTGAGTTACCCGCTCGGCCGGAGCGCAGACCAGTCCGCCCTCGCGCGCACCGCGCTCGAGCGCGACCAGAGCGTCGCGCGGCTCCGCAGCTCCGAACTGAAGGTCGTCCGCGAAGTGCGGCAGGCCGCGATGCAGCTCGACCAGAATCGCCAGCGCATCGACACGACACGCCTCGGGCGCGAGCTGTCCGAACAGCGGCTCGACGCCGAGCAGAAACGATTCGAAGTCGGGATGTCAACCAACTTCAACGTGATCCAGGCGCAGCGGGATCTTGCGGTCGCGCGCAACGGCGAGCTGCAGGCGCAGCTCGATTACCAGCTCGCGCTCATCACGTATCAGACGGTACAGCTCGTCGGCGGGGCATCGACGTCAGCGTTCACGACGCCGGCGATCGGGGCTCCAACGGGCGCCACCGGCGGCACGTCGACGAC
>JANOJK010000821.1:0-2219 GCA_031408165.1 Acidobacteriota bacterium
AAGGTCGGGAGGAGCTCTTCGCGCTCTGCGGAGCGAAACGCGGTGGGCTGGTTGCCGAACAGGATGGTCCAGTAGGTGTGACGGGGCGGCATCAGGCGACTCCAGGCTGGCCGCGTTCCCCGCGGTCGGTCGCCTTGCGGCTTGTCGCCGCGGTGCTGCCATTCGGGCTTGGGTCGATCACCTTGCGGGCGATCTCTCCATTCGGGCTTGGGGCTGCGCGGATCGCGCGAGCGATCCTCCCCGGGCTTGTCGCGCCACTCCGGCTGCGGTCCCCGCGGGCGGTCGCCTTGTGGGTGGTCGCCGCGGTGCTGCCACGCGGGCTTGGGCCGATCACCTTGGGGGCGATCTCTCCATTCAGGCTTGGGGCTGCGGGGATCGCGCGAGCGATCGTCCCCGGGCTTGTCGCGCCACTCCGGCCGCGGTCCCCGCGGGCGATCTCCCTGAGATCTATCACGCCCCTCGGGCCGCGAATGACGCGGACCATCCCCCTGGGGCGTATAGGGAGGCCGGGGAGCGCGATAGCCGGTCCCGCTTCCCTCGCCGGTCGGGGGCCGGTCGCTGCGGGGCCGATCGTACCGCTCACGGTCGAGGGTATCGCGCGCTTCTTCGGGCGACCTCCACAGGCGGCCCCGGGCGAACCACATCATGAGCGCGTCAGGATGCTTCGCCAGAATCTGCTTGAAGGTCGGGAGGAGCTCTTCGCGCTCTGCGGAGCGAAACGCGGTGGGCTGGTTGCCGAACAGGATGGTCCAGTAGGTGTGACGGGGCGGCATCAGGCGACTCCAGGCTGGCCGCGTTCCAGCCGTTTCAGTTTCTCAATCAGCGTCGTCCGCTTGAGATTCAACAAGCGCGCCGCCTGCACCTTGTTCCCCTGGGTGCGCTCGAGGGACCTCTTGATGAGCGTGAGCTCGACTCCTTCCATGTAACGCTCGAGGTCGAGGCCTTCGTCGGGGAACCAGGTGCTGCCTTCCTCCGGGGTGGCGGGCAGGTTCTGAATCTCCGGCCCGAGGTCGGGCACGTCGATCTGCGAGCGGCCGTGACTGAAGGCGAGCGCGCGTTCGACCACGTTCTCGAGCTGGCGCACGTTGCCGGGCCAGCCATAAGCCATCAGACGCCTCAAGGCATCCTGCGACATCGTCATGTGGCGCGGCGGCACCTGGTCGGCGCCGAGCTTGTCGAGGAAATGCTGGACGAGGAGCGGGATGTCGTCCCGGCGCTCGCGCAGGGAGGGGAGCTGTACCGGAATCACGTTCAGTCGGTAAAAGAGATCCTCGCGGAAGGTGCCCTCGCCGACCATCTTCGTCAGGTCGGAATGCGTCGCCGCAATCACCCGGACGTCAATCTTGATCGTGTGCGCGTCGCCGACGCGCTCGAACTCGCGCTCCTGCAGCACGCGCAGCAGCTTGGACTGGAGGGCGGGGCTCATCGTCCCCACCTCGTCGAGGAACAGCGTGCCCTTGTGCGCCTGCTCGAGACGGCCCTGCCGCGTGCCCACCGCGCCGGTGAAGGCACCGCGCACGTGCCCGAACAGTTCGGCCTCGAGCAGCGTTTCCGGAATCGCGCTGCAGTTGATCGCGACGAACCGGTTCTTGCGGCGCGGACTGCCGTGGTGAATGGCGCGCGCCGCGAGCTCCTTGCCCGTGCCCGTCTCACCGGTAATGAGGACCGTGCTCGAGGTCGCCGCCACGGTTTCGAGCAACTGCGACAGGTCGCGCATCGCGCGGCTGCGCCCCACGAGCCCGTCGATGCGGTACCGCTCCTCGAGCTGCGAGCGAAGATACGCATTCTCAGAGCGGAGGCGGCGCTGCTCGAGCGCCGAAGTGAGCACGTGGAGGAGCGCGTCGAACTGGAACGGCTTCGTGATGAAGTCGGCCGCCCCCTGCTTGATGGCGTTCACGGCGTCTTTGACGGTGCCGAAACCCGTGATGATGATTGCGATGATTTCCGGGTAGCGATCGAGGGCGAACTCGAGCACGGCGCGCCCGTCCACGCCGGGCAGCCGCAGGTCGGTGATGATGATGTCGAACGCGAAATCGGACAGCCGCGCGAGCGCGTCCTCGCCGCTGGCCGCCTGCTCGACAACGAAGCCGTGATCGGCCAGACGTTCCGCGATGGCCTCACGCAGCGCCGCCTCGTCGTCTACGAGGAGCAGATGCTTCGCGTTTTCAGCCATTTAGTGATGCGGCGGTATTTTGACACCCCGCGGGGGCCTGGTCAAC
>JANOJK010000854.1:0-9308 GCA_031408165.1 Acidobacteriota bacterium
GGCACATCCGTTGCACTGTAGCGGGACATGCCCAGGGAGGTTTCATGAAGTCCGCTCCGCTGCTCGCCGCGTCATTCCTCTTCGCGGTGTTTGCAGCCGCGACCCCCGCCCGCGCCCAGATCGGCTACTTCGGCCAGAACACGGTGCAGTACGAGACGTTCAAGTTCCAGGTCCTGAAGACCGACCATTTCGACGTCTACTACTACGCCGAGGAAGAGGACGCTGCGCGCATGGCGGGCCGGATGGCGGAGCTCTGGTATGCGCGGCTGTCGGTCGTGCTGTCGCACGAGCTGCGGGGACGCCAGCCTCTCGTGCTCTACGGGAGCGGGTCGCAGTTCCGGCAGACCAATGTCGTGGACGGTGAGCTCGGCGAAGGCACGGGCGGCGTCACGGAAGCGTACAAACGTCGTATCGTCTTGCCGTTCGCCGGTCCCATCCAGGCGACGGATCATGTCCTCGGCCACGAGCTCGTGCACGCCTTCCAGTACGACATCACCAGCACCAACGCGAGCTCGGCCGCGGCCGGCTCCGCCGGCGCTTTGTCGCTGCCGGTGTGGTTTATCGAGGGGATGGCCGAATACCTGTCGCTCGGCCCCGACGATCCCCATACCGCGATGTGGATGCGCGAGGCCATCCGGCGCGACAAGTTCCCGGAGATCGACGACCTCGATAATCCGAAGTACTTCCCGTATCGCTACGGGCACGCCCTCTGGGCGTTCATCGGCGGAAAGTACGGCGACCGGATGATCGGGGGTCTCCTGCGCTCGGGCGTCGGTCGTGACGGTTACAAGGGCGCGTTCCAGCGCCAGCTCGGCGTGACCTCGAAGGATCTCTCGCAGCAGTGGCACGACGCCACCCTGGCGGCGTACCGGCCGATCGCCGAGACGACGAAGCTGCCTGCATCGTTCGCCCGCGCCCTCATCGTCGACGAAGGTCAGAAGGGCGGGCTCAACGTGAGCCCCGAGTTGAGCCCCGACGGCTCGAAGATCGCCTTTTTCTCGTCGCGCGATCTGTTCTCGATCGATCTCTTCGTGGCGGACGCGGCGACCGGGAAGGTCATCCGGAAGATCACCGATACGGCGACCAGCCCGCATCTCGACAGCATCGGGTTCATCGAGTCCGCGGGCGCCTGGTCCCGCGACGGGCGGCGTTTCGTGTTCCCCACCGTCTCGAAGGGGCAGCCGATCCTGACGGTCGTGGACATGGAATCGGGCCGGAAGGAACGCGAGATCCCGTTGAAGGAGGTCGACGCCGTCCTCAACCCGACCTGGGCTCCAGACGGAAACCGGATAGCCTTTTCCGCGCTCGTCGGCGGCTTGAACGACCTGTTCATCTACGACATCCAGTCGGCGTCGCTGCGACGCGTCACGACCGATCCGTTCGCGGAGCTGCATCCCTCGTGGTCGCCGGACGGGCGGACGATCGCGTTCAGCACGGACCGCTTCAGCAGCAATCTCCGCGACCTGCAGACGGGCAATCTCCGCCTCGCCGTGGTGGATGTCGCGAGCGGCGAGGTCCGCAGCCTCGGCGGATTCGACGACGGCAAGAATATCAATCCGCAATGGGCGCTTGATGGGCGGTCGCTCTACTTCGTGTCGGATCGCCAGGGTATCTCGAACGTGTACCGGATCGACGCCGAAGGAGGCGGGACGAGGCAGCTCACCAACCTGCTGACCGGCGTGTCGGGCATCACGGAGATGAGCCCGGCCCTGTCGGTGGGCGCCTCGCGCGTCGCGTTCAGCGTGTTCGAGAACGATGGGTACAACATCTACGCGCTCGAGACGGATGCGCAAACTTCCGGCACGGCGCTCGCGACCGGGATCTCAACCGACGCGGGCATCCTCCCGCCCCGCACGAGGCCGGAGGGCAGCATCCACGCGTACCTGACCAACGACGTCGCGGGCCTGCCGGCCGTGACGGCCGAGGCCGCCTTTCCAACGGAGCCGTACCGTCCGAGGTTGTCGCTCGATTTCCTGGGTCAGCCGACGGTCGGCGTCGGCGTGGACAGCTTCGGGTCCTACGTAGGCGGCGGCATCTCCGCCTCTTTCAGCGACATCCTCGGCAACCACACCGTCGCCGGCGGCGTGAACGTAACGCAGCGTTTTGACGAGGCGGGCGGGTCGATCATGTACCTCAATCGCACGCGCCGGTGGAACTGGGGCGCGGCGATCGACTCGACGCCGTACGTGCTGCGCGGGTTCGGCCAGGGCGTCATCGACGGCGGCAACGGCGTGCCGGTGTTCGCCGAGGAGGAATCGCGCGTGATCCAGACCGATCGCGGGCTGGCCGGCATTGCCGCGTATCCGTTCAGCCGCGCGCAGCGGCTGGAGTTCACCGGCGGGTTGCGGCAGATCAACGGCAAGGAAGACGTCACGACGCGGCTCTTCGACATCAACACCGGCCAGCAACTCGCGGAAGACCGGGAGGTCGTCAGCCGGTTTCCGACGCTGAACCTCGGGATGGTCACCTCCGCGCTCGTCTACGACACGTCGATTTTCGGCGCGACGAGCCCGATCCGCGGTGCGCGCTACCGGCTGCAGGTGGACCAGACCGCCGGCGACCTGTCGTACCGCTCGGCGCTCGCGGACTACCGGACCTACCTGATGCCGGTGCGTCCGTTCACGATCGCGCTGCGCGGGATGTATTACGGGCGCTACGGCCAGGACGGGGAGAGCCCGCTCTTGACGCCGGTCTTCCTGGGGTATCCGGAGCTCGTGCGGGGCTACGACTACGGCTCGTTCAAGGCCGAGGAGTGCGGGACGGCATCCGACGGTTCCTGCGCGGTGTTCGATCGCCTGGTCGGTTCGCGCATGCTGGTGGCGAACGCCGAGCTCCGCTTTCCGCTGTGGGGCGTGTTCGGCGGCGACGACTTCTACGGGCCGCTGCCAATCGAGCTGGGTGTGTTCGCCGACGCCGGCGCCGCGTGGGATCGCAGCAGGGCGCTTCACCTGACCGGTTCGGAGCGCAACCTGGTGCGCAGCGTCGGCGCGACCGCGCGCGTCAACCTCTTCGGCTTCGCAATCGGTCAGGTCGATTACGTACGCCCGCTCGATCGCCCGGGTCGCGGCTGGCTCTGGCAGTTCTCGCTGCGGCCGGGATTCTAAGCAGGAAGGCAGAAGGCAGTCATTCGCCCGGCGTAGCACGGGTTCTTTCCGATCGGGTACGCTGAGCGCCATGTCTCAGAAAAACCCCTACGCCGAGGATCTTGGCCCCCTCGATCCGTTGAAGGCCCTGGCGGAGACGCCGATGAAGATCCTGGCGGTGGTGGGCAAGTGGCCGGCGGAACGCTGGGAGAAGAGTTACGCCCCGGGCAAGTGGAGCGCGCGCCGCATCCTGGTCCACCTCGCGCAGACGGAACTGGCGCTCACGACGCGCGTCCGGTTCGGCGCGACCCAGGACGGCTACGTCGCGCAGTCGTTCGACCAGGACCAGTGGCTCCCCCTCGACGATCGGGCGGACGGCCCGACAGCGCTCGGCGCCTACGTCGCCCTGCGCAAGATGAACGTCCTGATGTTCAACGGGCTGACGCCGCAGCAGCGGACGCGCGTCTTCACCCATCCGGACTTCGGCGCGTTGACGCCCGAGTGGGTCGCGGCTCAGCTCGCAGGGCACGATATCCATCATCTGAAGCAGTTACAACAAATTGATCCCTGATCCCTGATCGCTCATCCTGAATCCTTCATCCTGAATCCTGAATCCTGAATCGCGAGTCCTGAATCGCCGATCCTGCGTGGGCTCCTCGCTCCTCGCTCCTCGATCCTCGATCCTCGGTCCTCGCTCCTCGCTCCTTGCCCATCGCGTAGACTGGCGCGATGAACCGGTGGCGCGCTCGTCGATTCGTGTTCTGGACGCTGCTGTTGGTGGCCGGGGCGTACATCGCATGGGACAGGATCGAGGCCGCGGGATTCGCGCGCGACATCGCGCGAGTCGCGGCGCGAGGCGAGCCGACGAGGGCCGCGGACGGCGATGGAGCCGACCTCACCCGCGAGCAGCGTGACGCGGCGCGTATCTACGCGACAGCCGTCGAGCGGTTGCAGGAGGAGACGCGGGACGAGGCGTTCCGCTATCAACGGCTCGACGTCGACAATCCGGCGGGCGCGCCGGGCAGCCTGGCCGACCTGGAGTCCCGTTTCCGGAAGGATTCCCCCTCTCTCCAGCTCCTCGACCAGGCCACTCCGCTCGATTTCGCCGGGTTCGGCGACGTGGCCCCGGAACTCAGCGCGCGACAGGATCCGCTCGCCGCGCTGAGCGCGCTGAACGCCTTGCGCGCCGATCTCCTGAGCATGCGCGGCAACGGAGACCAGGCGGCCGAGGCCCTCGTTGCATCCGTCCGCCTGCTGCGGACCATGCCGCGTTCGTTCTACCGGTACCAGGCGTCCAGCCGCCTCCTCGGCAGCCTGCGCATCCTGCTCCGCCGCACCAGCCCGACGGAGACCGCACTCGCGAAGCTCCAGCGGGCCTTCGCAGGCACCCCGGACGCCGACACGCTGACGCAGGAAATGCTGGAGGCCCGAGCGCAGTTCCTGGAGACGATCCACCGTCCGGCTGCGAGCGTCGTTCAGGCCGCCACTGAACTGCTCGCGCGGCCGTGGATCACGCGGGAGTGGCGACGGCAGCTCGCCATCTTCGATGAGTCCCTCGCCCTGACGCGCACGCCCTGGGCGGCGCGGTTCGACCTGGCTGCGGCGTTCGAACGAAAGTACCTCGCCGACATGAAATTGTCGGGGCGAACGCGCTTCATGGCCTGGCTCACGCCACGCCGGGGCGCAGCGTTCTGGGTGATGACGATGTCGGCAGCCGCGTACGACGTGGCCGGAAGGGGAATTGGGGTCGCCCTCCTCGCGGTCGAACGATACAGGCGTGCGAACGGCGGGGCAGGTCCGTCAACCCTCGAAGCCCTCGTTCCGGCATATCTTGCCGGGGTGCCCCAGGATCCGTTCTCGGGCCAGTCCCTCATCTACAGGCCTGCCGCCGACGGGTACCGCATCTATAGCGTGGACAACAACCGCAAGGACGATGGCGGCGAGTTCTACGGCATCGGGAGCCGCGGGCAGCTGAGCCCTCGCAGCGGAGCGCCGCGCGACTACGGGATCCGAGTCCCCCTGCATCCCGAAAGGTGAGCTGCACAAAAACCTTTCCCTGGCGCGTCTTTATCTCTGAGGACATGGGAGAGGCCGCGGATGAAGACCGCCGGCGCTTGGTCGCCGGGGTGTATGCCGAGTCCGGCCCGCGACTGTATCGCTACGCGCTGATGATTCTGGCGGACCGGCGGGACGCGGAGGACGTGCTGCAGCAGGTGTTTGCCGCCGTGCTCTCGAAGCGGACGCTTCCCGCGATGGACGATGCCGGGGCGTACTTCAGGACCGCGGTTCGCAACGCGTCGTATTCGCTGCTGCGGCGGCGTCGCACCGCCCGGGCGGCAGTGGAACTGATCCTGGAACCCGTGGCGCCCGGCTTCTCGCCGGCGGAGCAGGCCGGGCTGGAGCAGGCGCTGAAGGCGCTGCCGCCCGAGCAGCGCGAGGTCGTGCATCTCCACGTCTACGAGGGGATGACGTTCCAGGAAATCGCGACGTCCACGGGGGACTCGATCAATACCGTCGCCGGCCGCTATCGCTACGCGCTCGACAAGATGCGCACGATCCTCCGGGAAATCGGGTAATTGAAATGCAGGAACAGGATCTCGAGAGGCTCCTCGCGCGTTATCGACCCGCTGCTCCCCGTGCGGAGTTGGCGGCGGCGATTACCGGATTACCCGATCCCCAAGTTCCCCGATTCTCACGGACCTGGCCGTGGGCGGTGGCTACGGCGGCGCTGCTGGCGCTGACGGTCGGCATACATGCCGCGGCTCTCTTCACCGGTTCAGAAGAGCAGGACCTTCTCGATACGCGCCGCGTGCAGGCGGTCGCCGAGGGCCTCGGCGGACCGGAGAATCGCCCGTTGGCCGAGTGGATCGTTCGCCAGGAAACGCGCGCGGACCGTGAGGCCCAGCTGGCGCGTATTGATTCGGCTGCCCCCCCGGCGGCGCCGAAGTGATCGAGAACAGTGTCGTGCCGCGGGTGCGGCCGCGGCTCCGGCGCGCGCTGGTCGTCGCAGCCGTGATCCTGCTTCCCCTGGCGATCCACGCGATCTGGGATCAGCTCGAGTCCGCGCTGCTCGCGCGCGCGATCGCCAGTCTCGCGCGTCGGGGCGAGCCCGTGGACGTCATGGAGCGCCGGGTGCCGCCCGGGACGCCAGAGCAGCGTCACGCCGCAAGCCTGTACGCCGCCGCGGCCGACCTCGCCGCGGACCAGGCACGAGACGACGGCTACCTCATGACGAGGAAGGACGTCGAGATTCCCGGCGCGGATCCGCGGCTCGACCCCGCAAGGCTCACGGCGTATCTCGCGCGAGCGGCGCCGGCCCTGCACCTCCTGGAGGTGGCGACCCCGCTGGATTTCCGGGGGTTCGGCTCGATCGCCCCGGAGCTCCATACCAACCAGTCGTCGCTCGAAACACTGGGCGCGATCAATAGTGTCCATGCGGATATCCTGAGCGCCCGCGGGGAAGGGGGCCTCGCGGCCGCCGCGATCCGACGGTCGATCGTGCTGCTGCGCACCATTACGATCCCCTTCTACCGGTCGCTCTCGAGCGTCCGGCTGCTGGGCAGCCTGCGCATCCTGCTCAAGCGCGCCGCTCCGCGGGACGACGCGCTGCGGGAACTGCAGGCGGCGTTCGAGGCGTGGCCGGACGAGGACGGCCTGGCCGCGGAACTCCAGCGCCAGCGTGCCCAGATTCTCGGTGCGTTCTGGCCCCATCCCGTCGATCGCGGGTCGTGGGCGCTGCGGCCGCGGCAGGGATCACGCGAGGGTGCGGCGGTCGCGGTCGCGTTTATCGTGTTCCGGCCTTTGCTCACGCACGCCGTGAGGCGGCAGTTCGGGTCCTTCGAACAAGCGCTCGCCGTGGCGCGCGAGCCGTGGCCGGCCAAGCTGGACTCGGCCCGGGGACTGGCACAGTTGCACGGCGTCGATCTGTCCGGACGCGCGTCCCGGCAGACGTTCCTCCAGAGGATGGCCGCCGCGATCTCTCCCACTTTCGGGGTGTGGCAACTGGAGTACGCTCTGCCCGTCGCGGGGGTGAATCTCGCTGTGCGTCGCACGGCGATTGCGGCGCTGGCGATCGAACGGTTCCGCCGCGCGCACGACGGGCAGCCGCCGTCATCGCTCGACGCGCTCGTTCCCGAATACCTGTCCGCGGTGCCGCAGGATCCATTCGACGGGAAGCCGCTGAAATACCGACTCGCGAGTGACAGTTACATTGTCTATAGCGTAGAGCGGGACCGGATGGACGACGGCGGGATCCTGTACGGCCCGGGCTCAGGCGTGGACGGCCGTCCGCCCGCTCGACGCGACCTCGGCGTCCGCGTGCCGATAACCCCCGCCACCGACCACAGGGAGACACCATGACGTTGCCGCCGCGGTCGTGACCGCGAATCGCGGCGCTGGCCTGGTTCTGGCAACAGGGGCGCCATGTTTGTCTTCTTCTCCAATCGGCTCGGCTGCGGCGGCTCGATCGTAGTCTCCCTCGTCGGCACGGTCCTGCTCATCCTTCTGATCCGCAGCTGCTCCGGGTATTCGGCCTGGTAGGGACTGATGCTCGAGGACCGAGGCTCGAGGACCGGGGATCGAGAACCGGGATCGAGGACCGAGGACCGGGGACCGAGGACCGAGGCCGGGCATCAAGAACCGGGCGATCCTCGATCCTCGATCCTCTTAGAGGGTCCGCGCGTTCGGTGGCCGTCAGTCGTTGGTGGTCGGTACCACGCAACTACGCACCCTTCAGCCACCTTCGTCCGTGGATCGCCAGGTCGATCAGATCGTCTGCTGACAGATTCGTGAAGTTGTGCGCCTTGGCGCGGCGGATCAGGTCCTCGTTCACGCCGTGGATGCGGAACTGCACGAGCTTCTCGATCTTGACCCCGCCGTAGCCGGCGTCGCGCATCTGCTTGATATACGCGGGCGTGACGCCGTGGATGCGCATCTTCACCAGGTCCTCGATCGCCAGGTCCTTGTAACCCAGCTCGTTGAGCTCCTTCACCATCTGCGTCGACACGCCGTGGATCCGAATCTTGACGAGGTCGTCGGCGTCGAGATTCTTGTAACCGAGATCGCTGAACGACTTGATGAACTCGGGCGTGACGCCGTGGATGCGGAACTTCACGAGATCCGGGAGCGCCTGGTCCTTGAACCCGAGCGCCGCCATCCCCTTGATGAAGTCCGGCGTGACGCCGTGGATACGGAGCTGCACGAGCTTCTCGATCGGCAGATCCTTGTACCCGAGGTCTCTCATCGTCTTGATGAACTCGGGCGTGACGCCGTGGATGCGCATCTTCACGAGGTCGTCGATGGCCGGGGATCCGAGGCCCTGCGCCTTGACCTCCTGCGCGAACGCGGGGGTCGCGCCATGGATGCGGGTCTTGATCAAATCGCTCGTGTCGGGCGCGTAGCCGGCCTTCTTGAAGTCCGACACGTACGTACGGGTGACGTCGTGCATCGCGAAGCGCCACACCTCGTCATTCGTGAGCCGCGCGTAGCCGAGGCCGCTCATGCCTGATATGAAGCCGGTATCCGGCGTGAACTTGAAGTCCCCGCGCCCGCGGCCATCCGCGATGCGCCCAGTGAAGTCGAAGGTACCCGCGTCCCGGCGCAGCGTGAAATGCACGGGGCCGTCGGCGCGGCGATCCGCCAGCGCCGGCACGTCACGCTCCGGGATCCCGATACCGCTGTTGCTGCCGTCGTGCTGGAGCTGCAGGGAAATCCAGCGCTCGTTGTTCGAGCGGGTCCAGTAGTTGTCGAAGTCGGACCGCCAGGTGCCCTCGACGGTCGCCGTGGCGGTCGCCTGCCCGGCGTCAGCGGTCGTCACGCCGGCCAGGCACATCGCGAAGAGTAGGTGCTTCATGCCTGGTTAGATGGGCCGCGGTTCAGGGAAGGTTGGAAAGCCAGTCGCGGAGCTGGTGGAACGCGAAGCCCCGGTGGCTGACTGCTGCTTTCTTAGCACCGTCCACCTCGGCCAGCGTGCAGGCATATGGCGGATAAAAAAAGATAGGGTCGTATCCGAAGCCGTGCGTTCCCTTCGGCGCCCGCGCGATCTCCCCCTCGACCACACCGGTCGCCTCGAACCGGATGGCGCCCGCGTCCGCGAGCGCGATGTGGGCGACAAACCGCGCCGGGCTCGTCGCCAACCCGCGCGCGTCAAGCTCCCGGTAGATCGCCGCGAACTTGGTCGGATAGTCCGTGCCGTGCCACCGCGCGGAGTGAATCCCGGGGGCCTTG
>JANOJK010000867.1:0-1910 GCA_031408165.1 Acidobacteriota bacterium
GGCTTCCACGTCACTCCATCGTCCGGCGAATACATCACGCCGCGCTCGGTGCCCAGGTACAGCTGCCCGCGCTTTTTCGGGTCCTCGCGCACGACGTGGAGGTAGACGTCCGCCGGCAGGGAGCCGTCCAGGCGTTTCCACGTCCTGCCCTGGTCGGCCGTTTTGAACAGGTACGGACGCATGTTGTCGAGGCGATGGGCGTCAACGACGACGTAGGCGGTGTTCGCGTCGAAGGTGGACGGTTCGATCGTGCTGACAGTGCCCCATTCGGGGAAGCCGCTCATCGCCGCCGTCACGTTCTTCCAGTTCTCGCCGTTATCGTTCGTCACGTGGACCAGGCCGTCGTCGGTGCCGGCCCAGATGAGGCCGGGTTGCTTCGGCGATTCCGCGATCGCGAAGACCGTCCCGTAGGTCTCGACGCCTGTGCCGTCGCCGGTAATCGGTCCGCCGGTCCACTTCTGCTTCCCCTTGTCGTCGCGGGTGAGGTCGGGACTGATGACGTCCCACTTCTGCCCTCCGTCGCGCGTGCGGAAGATGACCTGCGCGCCGTGGTAGACGACCTTGGGATCCGACGGCGAGCCGGTGATGGGCGCCGTCCACTGGAAGCGGTACTTCATCTCCTCGCCGCCCTTGCCCGAGGGGTTTTCGGGCCAGGCGCTGACGTTGCGCGACTCCTTCGTCCGGTGGTCGTATCGCGTGATGATGCCGAGATACTCGCCGGCGTACACGATGTTCGGATCGCTCGGGTCGGAGTAGACGTGGCCGGCCTCGCCGCCGCCGACGTCGTGCCAGTCGGTGAGGTGAATGCCGCCCGTGAGGCTGTCGCTCGGCCCTTGCGCCGTACCGAGATCCTGCATCGCCCCCGCGACCCAATAGGGGTGACGCGTGTCCACCGACACATGGTAGAACTGCGAGATTGGCAGCTGCGGGGCGTACCAGTTGGCGCCGGCGTTGCGGGTCACGTTCACGCCGCCGTCGTTCGCCACGATCATGCGTTTCGGATCGAGGGGATCGATCCAGATGTCGTGATGGTCACCGTGCGCAATGCCCTTCACGTACTCGATCGTCTTGCCGCCGTCGATCGTCTTCAGCATCGGGACCTGCGGGAACCAGACTTCGTTCGGATTCGCGGGGTGGACGGTGAGGGTCGAGTAGTACCAGGCGCGCTGCCGCAGGGCGCGGTGCGGGCTGGCGAGCGTCCAGGTCTCGCCGCCGTCATCCGAGCGGAACAGGCCGCCCTTGTCCGCCTCGATCAAGGCGTAGACCCGGCGCCCGTCTGACGGGGCGACCGCCACCCCCACCTTCCCCCAGATGCCGTCGGGGAGGCCGTGCGCGGTGATCTGTTTCCAGGTGTCGCCGCCGTCACGCGACACGTGCAGTCCGCTGCCGGGACCGCCGCTCTGCATGTCCCACGGCAAGCGCCGCGCCTGCCAGAAGCCGGCGAACAGCGTATTCGGGTTCGAGGGATCGATCGCAACATCCGATGCGCCGGTGTCGCTGTCTTTCTTGAGGACCTGCTGCCAGGACTTCCCGCCGTCGCGCGTGCGATAGACGCCGCGCTCCGGGTTGGCCCCGAAGGCGTGGCCGAGCACCGCCGCGTACGCAATGTCGGCGTTCTTCGGGTGCACGGCCATCGTCCCGATCTGTCCCTCCTGCTTCCACACATGGGTCCAGGTCTTCCCGGCGTCGATCGACTTGTAGATGCCATTGCCTGCCGCCACGTTGCCGCGGATGTTGGCCTCGCCGGATCCGACATAGACGACGTTGGGGTCGCTCGGCGCCACCGCGATCGATCCGATCGAGGAGATGGGCTGGTCGTCGAACACGGACTTCCAGGTCGTCCCGCCGTCGTTCGACATCCAGACGCCGCCTGAGGCCGTGGCCGCGTAATAAATGAGCGGGTTGCCCGG
>JANOJK010000104.1:0-12197 GCA_031408165.1 Acidobacteriota bacterium
GGACGGGCTTCGGGACAGGAAGCCGAGCGTCCGCCAGACCCGAGCTCTACCTCCAGTGAGCATCGAACGACATCAGCGCTCCTGCCGTTCCTGGCCGGTGCGGCCGCCGGTCTGGGGGCCCACGAAAGCGGCCACCTCCTCTTCGACGGCATCTTCAGGGCGGACCCGGGTATCAAGAAGGTTTCCTTTCACGGGCTGCCGTTCTTCGCGATTACCCACAAGAGCGGGCTCACGCCGCGGCGCGAGTTCGTGATCGACTCCGCGGGGTTCTGGGTCCAGGAGGCCACCAACGAGTGGATTCTCTCGCGGCGTCCGAATCTTCGCCGGGAGCGCGCCCCCTTCGTCAAAGGAGTGTTCGCGTTCAACGTGCTGGCCTCGGCGACCTACGCGGGGGCCGCTTTCGCGCGCACGGGACCGTTCGAGCGCGATACCCGCGGCATGGCGGACGCGCTGCGCTGGAAGGAGCCGTACGTCGGTGCGCTGATCCTGGTGCCGGCGGTGCTCGATGCGTTCCGCTTCATCCATCCGGAGGCGAGATGGGCGGCGTGGGTCTCGCGGGCGGCCAAGCTCGGCGGCCTGGCGCTGATCGCGCGGTAAGGCGGTAAGACGGCGGAACGGAAACGTCCCTACACGGGCGCGTCGGTGCGGGGTCCGAGCGCGAACGTCATCGTGCCTTCGACAGCGACGTGGCCGTCCACGCGCGCAACCCCGTGCAGGATGCCCATCCGGCTGCGCAACCGCCGCACGACGGCTTCGATGACCACGACGTCGCCCGGGTGAACGGGACGCCGGTACCGCACACGCTCGATGCCGGCGAAAAAGGGCGTCCGGCCGCGATTCTCGGCCTTCGCCAGAATCATGATCGCGCCGACCTGGGCGATCGCTTCGGTCAGGATCGTTGGCGGGAGGACTGGCCGCTCCCCCTCGCGGTGCGCCAGGTAGCGCTCGTTGAGCGTGACGTTCTTGATCCCGACGATGCGCTTGTCGGCCTCGAATTCGGTGATGCGGTCGACGAGCAGGAACGGATAGCGGTGGGGCAGAATCCGTTCGATGGCCGCGTGGTCCAGCGGCAGCGTGAGGGCGTCCATGAAGTTGCCAGTATAATCGGAAGATACCCGCGAATGCCGTCCGGATCCTTACCGTCCACCAGCGCAGCCCGTGAGCAGGAGATGCTCACCACGCTGTTCGACCTGGGCCGCCAGGTCACGGCAGTCCTCGATTTCCCCGAGCTGCTCGCCCAGATTCCGCGCCTGATCGCACGCCTCATCGAGTTCGACGCTTTTGCCGTCTACCTGCTGGACGAGCGTCGCGCCACGTTGCGGATCGCCTACTCCGTGGGGTATCCCCCGCGGCAGGGGGTCGTGCCCGAGCCTTCCGTGCTGAAACTGGACGAGGGGCTGGTCGGCGCGGCCGTGACGAGCCAGATGCCGCTCCTCGTGAACGACGTGGCCTCGGATACGCGGTACGTCGCGCTCGTCCAGGGCATGGCCTCCGAGCTCGTCGTGCCGCTGCTGCACAAGAAGCGGCCGATCGGCGCACTGAACATCCTCAGCCGCCACCGGGAGCAGTTCACCGCTGCGGACGTGGAGCTGCTGCGCCAGTTCGCGGCGCACGTCGCGGTGGGCATCGCGAACGCGCGGCTGTTCGAGCGCAGCCGCAACGACGCCGACGCGTTCGAGACGCTCGCCGAGATCGGGCGCGACGTCGCCTCCGTGCTGGAGCTCGACGAGCTGTTCTCGCGCATCGCGCAGTCGATGCGGCGACTCATCGACTACCGGACGTTCGGGATCTGGCTGGTCAACGAGGATCGCGCGCAGCTCGAGATCAAGCTCGCGGTGCAGTACGGCGATCACGGGCATGTCACGACCGTGCCGATCGGCGAAGGGCTCGTCGGCTACGCGGCGCTTCACAAGGAGCCGGTGCTCGTCGCCGACGTCTCCCAGGATCCGCGGTACATCAACGTCGTGCCCGACGTCCGGTCGGAGCTGGCCATCCCGATGATGCTGAAGGATCGCTGCATCGGCGTGCTCGACCTCGAGAGCCCGGAGCTCGACGCGTTCACCAAGCGCGACGTCGAGATCCTGACGCTCCTCGCGAGCCAGGCGGCGGTCGCCATCGAGAACGCGCGGTTGTACGAGGCCGTGCGCGCCAACGAGGTCCGTCTGGAGAAGGAGATGCGCTTCGCGCAGCGCGTCCAGGCGGCGCTGCTCCCGGTGGGGCTGCCGAAGCGGATGAAGGGGGTCGACGTCGGCGCGCGGTTCGCGCCGGCGCGTGAGCTCGGAGGGGACTTCCACGACTTCCTCGCCCCCGAAACCCACACGCTCGCAGTCGCGCTCGGCGACGTGTCCGGCAAGGGGGTCCCGGCCGCGCTCTACAGCGTGTTCGCCGCGGAGCTGATCAGGGGGCGCACGTTCCGACGCCGCTACCTGCCGGATCGGGCAGGCCCGGCGAGCATCCTGTCATCGGTGAACACAATCCTGCACCAGCGCCAGCTCGAGGAGTACTACTGCACGCTGTGCTACGCGATCTTCGATCTGAAGCGCCGCGTCGTGACCCTCGCCAACTCGGGACTTCCGTATCCGATCCGCGCATCGGCGGAAGGCGTCTCACAGATCGAGCTGCCCGGCGTGCCGCTCGGGTCGTTCCAGGGTTCCACCTACGACGAGCTGACCTTCGCGCTGCACGCCGGGGATCTGTTCGTGTTCTGCAGCGACGGCGTGTCGGAAGCGATGAACTTGAATGGCGAGGAGTTCGGTTCCGGCCGGCTCATCGAGATCGTCGAACTTTCGCGCGACCTCGCGCCACGCCCTCTCGTGGACGCGATCTTCGGCGCCGTCGAAGTGTTCCGCGAGGGCTTCCCGCCCAACGACGACATGACCGCGGTCGCAGTCAAGATCATCGGGTAACCGGATTACCCGATGACCCAATTCCCTTCAGTAGCCCTTGAACTTGAGGTTCTCCTGGCGAAGGTGCAGCCCGACAGACTGTCCGCCGAACGAGGCGAACTCGTTCACGCGGCCCCTCACGCGCACGCGTGAGCCCTTCGTCGGGGCACGGCCATCCTGCGCCAGTACTGTGACCTCGCCCGTGCCGTCGTCCACCTTATAGAGCTTGAACGGGAGGAGCGGGATGCCCCACGAGCTGGTGACAACGCCATCGACGGTGACCGAGTGGTTCTGGTAACGGCCGGGGTTGTACTTAAGCTCGGCGATTTTCGTGTGTGAGGTGAGCGCGCACCCCGAGAGAAGTCCGAGCGCGAGCGCCAGCGGCGCGAGCTTCTTGATCATGAGGTCCTCCGCCCGGGGGTAATGCAACGAAAGAGCCGCGCGAAATCGCCTGAACGACGACGGGATACGGCGATGCCAGCGCCTGCCTGAGTTAACGCATCCCGTTGACTCCGCGCGGCTGCGGACCTCATCATCAAAACGCGTACCCGCGGAAATCCTCATGATCCGCCTGAAAGCTCTCGGCGCGCGTCCGTTGAAGGGGACGCCCTGACCTGACCGCAGGACGGTCGCGCGGCTTCGCCGAACAACCTTTCCCGAAGGGGGCGCGTCTGACTTTCAGAGAGCGGCCGGCGCAAGAGACCGGGCCCGCGGATATTTCTCGGAGGGCATCAGATGAACGTATCGAACTGGGGAGCGCTGGCCGGGGTCCTGGTCCTGGCGGGCGTGACGGCGCCGGCGGCAGCGGTCTACGCGCAGGAGCGGGAACCGCTCGTGCGCGCGCTTGATATCGCCCGCGGCGCATATATCGGCGTGACGGTCCAAGACGCCGACGACACTGACGCCAAAGCGTCCCGCGGAGGCGTGATCATCGAGACCGTCACCCCGGACGCGCCGGCCGACAAGGCCGGCATGAAGGCGGGCGACGCGATCGCGGAGTTCGACGGGGAACGCGTTCGAAGCACGATGCAGTTCACGCGGCTGGTACGGGAAACCCCGACCGGCCGCAGCGTGGCGGCCGTGCTGCTGCGCGGGGGGCAGCGCGTGACGGTGACGGTCACGCCTGAACGATCCACGTTCGGCGACGATTTTTCCATGCGGTTGTTCGACACGCCGCGCGCGCGCATGCTCACGCCGGCCCCGCCCGCTCCGCCGTCCGCGCCTTCGGCCCCTCGCGCGCCGTGGCCGCCCGCGGTCGCCTCGCCGGGGTTTCCGTTCGACTTCATCGGCCGCGTGCGCAACACCGGGCGGCTCGGGGTTACGGTCGAGGATCTCGACACGCAACTCGCGGAATACTTCGGCGTGAAGGAAGGCGTCCTCGTGAAATCGGTCGCCGCTGACTCGCCGGCCGGCAAGGCCGGCATCAAGGCGGGTGACGTGATCACGTCGCTCAACGGGCGGCACATCGACGACTCATCCGACCTGACGCGGGCGCTCGATCGCGTAGAGACGAACGGCGAGTTCACGGTGGAAGTGACGCGCGAACGCAAGGCGCAGACGCTGAAGGGCAAGCTGGAAACGCGCGAGACGCGCAGCCGGACGCGGACGACGGTCTAGCCGGCGGCTTCGGTTTTCGCCCGGGCCGAAGGTGGTCCCACCAGCGTGGCGAGCTGGGACGCGATGATGGTGGCGGCGGCCAGCAGGGCATCCTGCTGCTCGCCGCCATCTTTCATTTCGGCCGCCAGGACGCCCACGCATCCGCTGCCGGTGACAAGCGGCGCGGCCACGGCGCCATTCGACACAGCGTCGCCCTTCATCGTCTGCAGCAGGGCGGTGCGGTAGGCCAGCGCCGTCACGTTTTCGGCGTCGCGCAGGATGGTGCCGAACCGCGTGGCGAGCTGCGGCGAATACCCGTGCACGACGATCGGGCTGAGCTCGCGGCCGTCGGGGTCGGCGATCCACAGGACGATGCCGCTGGCGCGGAGGATGCCGGCGGCGCGCTCGAGCAGGGACGGCAGCGCCCGGGTTTCCCGGATCCGCGCAAACTCGACGCAGAGCGCCGCCATGGCGCCGAGATCCACGGTCGCACGGGTGGGAGTCACGGCCACCGGCCGGACCGGGCCGCCGAAGTCGTTCAGTTCCACAAACCTATCGTCCGACACCACCGTCGTCGTGGGCGCGCTGGTGACCGCGCGGTGCTCCCCGTCATGCTCATGGTGCTTTCGGCCGGTGGGCAGAAGCATCAGCAGGCCGAACGTCGCCAGGCCCGCCGCCCCGCCGAGTGCAACGACTTGCGTGCTCCGCAGGCCGCCGACGACCGCATCGTGATGGGTGAGCTCGGCCGTGACGGCACGCTCGATCGACTCCCCCGCCTTTTTCGTGAGGTCGAAGCCGTCGGTGAACAGCAGGTCGGAGGCGAGCGTCAGCTGGCCGCTTCGCCTGTAGTCACGCGCCCGCGTGTCCATCCGTTCGAAATCATGCAGGGCCCCGGACGCATCGTCCACCGCGATCGCCGCGTCGGGCGCGGTCGCGAGCGACTTCAGCGTGGTGAGCCTGCCGTGGAGATCCGTGACGATCGCCGACACGCGCGCGAACCAGAAGTCCTCGCCCTGGCCGGCGGCGACGTACGACTGCTCCGCCGCGCGCAGTTCGACGATGCCCACGGACAGTGCGCGAGCCGTGATGTGGAATTGCCGTGAGGAGCCGGCCATGACGCGCGCGCGCTGTTCGGACGACCACGTCAGGAACGCCGCATACCCGAGGGCCGCGACGCATGCGAGGAGCAGCGTCAGACGCACCGGCAATCTGGTCACGAGAGACTCCGACGGCGCATGAGTGTGGTTACTATAGCATCACGACCGCGCGTGGCCAGCCAGATGGATGTTTTTGCGATCGTCAATCCGCTTTCCGGCGCCGGCGCCAATCCTCACGTGGCGGCGGAGCGCGTCGCGCTGCTGCGAGCGCGGTTTGCGGCCGCCGGGATCTCCGGCGCCGTTCACCTCACCGAGCGGCGCGGACACGCGGCGGCGCTGGCCTCCGCCGCGCTGGCGGAGGGCGCCCGCACGATCCTTGCGTGGGGCGGTGATGGCACCATCAACGAGACCGGTGCGGTCGTCGCGGGGACGTCGGCTGCGCTCGGAATAGTTCCCGCCGGATCGGGAAACGGGTTTGCGGCGGAACTCGGCGTGCCCTGGGAGCCCGAGCGGGCGATCGACGTCGTGATTCACGGGCGCGATCGCCTCGTGGACGCTGGTGAGCTCGAAGGGCGCCTGTTCTTCAACATCGCCGGCATCGGCTTCGACGCCGTGGTCGCCGAGCAGTTCAACCTGCGCAGCCTGGGCAAGCGCGGAATGGTCCCCTACGTCCAGATCGGGATCCGCGAGACCTTTCGCTACCGCGCCTCCACCTACCGGGTCACGCTCGACGGCGAGGAGATCACGTCGAACGCCCTCGTGATCGCATTTGCGAACGGCCGCGAGTACGGCAACCGCATCCGGGTGGCGCCGCAAGCGGTCGTGGACGACGGTAAGCTCGAAGCGGTGGTCGTGGAGGACCGCGGGATCCTGGCGCGGCTCTGGGTCGGGCGTCACCTCGTACTGGGGACGGCGAACAAGGCCGCGCGGATCGTGCTGCGATCGATCGAATCGGCGCGGGTCGAATCCGATGGCGACATCGTGTATCACGTGGACGGGGAGGTCGGCCGGGCGCGGGGAGCGGTGACCATCCGCATACGTCCGCGCGCACTGAAGGTGCGGGTGCCGCGGTAAGGGAAAGTGCGAGGTGCGACAGGCTGACGCGAAATGCGAGGCGCGGGTGCGACAGTGCGGTGCGACGGGTGAGGTGCGACAGTGTCAGGAGACGCTTACGGCTGGGGGCCGGTCATCGCCGCAACCACGGACGCCAATCCGTTTTGCGACGCGATCTCCAGGGGCGTATAGCCACCGGCGTCCCTGGCGAGAGGATCGCCGCCGCGCGAGAAGAGCAGCAGCGCCAGTTGCGCGTGTTTACCGGCGGTCGCCGCATGCAGGGGCGTGTTGGCCAGGCTGTTCGCGGACACCGCGACGACGTCAGCTCCCGAATCGAGCAACACGCGGGCGGCTTCGAGCTTCCCGAAAAACGCCGCGAGGTGAAGGGGCGTCCACCCGTCGTAGGAGTGGGCGGTGAGGCTGGCCGGGTCGGCGACGCCGCGACGCAGGTCGTCGACCCGCCCGGTCGCCGCCGCGGCGAACACATCGATCTCGGCGCCGGCCGCGATCAAGACCTCCACGACCGCATGGTGCCCGCGGTACACAGCCGCCATCAGCGGCGATTCCCCGGATGCAACCCGCGCGCTCGCCAGGTGCGCATCGGAAGACACGAGCTGCTCGACCCTGGCGGCATCGCCCGATTTGACCGCATCGATCAGCGGTTTGAGCTGCTCCGGGACGCCTTCGGCCATCGGTTCTCGATCCTCGTCAGAACGTGGGCAGGTACGGCTGCAGATACCGCGTGATAATCGTGAACTGCCCGGTGATGATGAGCACGCCGACCGCCACGAGGAGCGCGCCTGACGTCAACTCGATAGCATGGTAGTACTTGCGGATGCGCTTCGCGGCGGCGAAGAACTGGTTGATGGCGAGGGACGTGAGCAGGAACGGGATGCCGAGCCCCAGCGAGTACACCGCCAGCAGCGCCACGCCTTCCCACACCGAGTTCTTCGATCCGGCGATGGCGAGGATGCCGCCGAGGATCGGCCCTATACAGGGGGTCCATCCGAACGCGAACGCGACGCCGACGAGCATGGCGCCCAACGGGCCGGCCGGCTTTCGCTGCGCGTGCATGCGCTTCTCGGTGTCGAGAAAACCCAGCCGGAATACGCCCATCGTGTGGAGACCGAAGACGATCAGGATGCCCCCCGCGATCTTGCTGAGGAGGGGGAGCCGCGCGAACATGAACTTGCCCACCGCGGTCGCCGAGGCGCCGAGCGCGACGAAGACAATCGAGAAGCCGACGACGAACGCGAGCGAAGTGAGGAACACCTGCCAGCGCGAGGTCGCCGGCGCGGTGGTGCCGCGCATCTCCTCCATCGAGACGCCCGAGACAAACGAGATGTACCCCGGGATGAGCGGGAGCACACAGGGCGACACGAACGAGAGGAATCCGGCCGCGAAGGCCGCGAGCAGCGAAACGTTCTGGTTCAATCGACCTTCTGTAGCCGGATCGCGATATACGGGGTCGTATCGGGGTCCGGCGGGGCATCGAACTTCACCGGCGCAAGGTCCTGGAACATGACGTCCCATTTCCAGCGTTCTGAGGGGTTAGACGCCTGCAGCCAGTGCCCGGCCCCCACCGGACGGGCAAAAGACAGCTCGGCGAGCCCTGCGTAGGTCGGGTTGCCGCCGATTGCGCGCGCCAGGTCGGCCCGTATGTGCGCCGCGGCGGTGTAGTCGAGCGTCGCCCCGAGCGCCATCGCGAGATTGACGAAGATCTGCCAGTCCTCCTGCGCGTCGCCGGGGGGCGGCAGTACCCGCGCGGCGCCCTGGAGCCGTCCCTGCTGGTTGACGTAGGCGCCGTCCTTCTCGAGCGAGCAGGCCCCCGGCAAGACGATGTCGGCCGCGCGGGCGAGGTCCGTCAGCAGCCCCCCCTGTACGATGAGCAGCGGGAGCGTGCCGGATTTGCGCGCGTCGATCACCCAGGAAACGTCGCCGATGGAGCCCGCGGGGCCGGGGTCGAAGACGAAGAGCCCCTTCACGGCGCCGGATTCCACCGCCCGCCGGAAGGCTGAGAGATCCGGCTCCCCATTGGCGGCGGATTTCACCGGGAAGCCGAGGTCCGCGGCCCCCTGCACGTTGGGCGCGTCAACGGGCGGGATCTTGAACCTGCTGCCGGGCGGCTGCGGCTTCGGCCGTGTCCGCCAGCTGATCGCCACGCCGTCTTCGGGGAGCCCGAACGCGCCCCCCATCCGGCCGAGCAGGAACAGCTCTTCCATCGACGCGTGCGCCGAGATCAGGAACCGGAGCGTGCTCGGTCCGCCGTTGGCGTCCACCCGCTCCGCAATCGTTGCGAGCGCCTCGCGCGATTCCACCGTCCGCTGAGCGCTGTCCGCATCGCGCACGAGCGCGCCGCGCAGGCGGTCCGGACCTTCAATCCAGTGGTAGTCGAAGCGGCCGATGTCGCACATCCAGTAATCGTTGACCTCGGGGTTGTAGCGTGGCGTGATGCGCACGAGGCGCGAACCCTTGGCCCATTCCGGCTTCGCCTTCAGCCAGGCGCTCGTGTTGCAGCCCTTCTCGCAGAATGTGCAGATCGTGTCGACGACCTCCGGGTTGTCCCACGGCCGCGATTTGAAGCGGTAGTCGCGCGTGGTAATCGCGCCGACGGGGCACACGTCCATGAGGTTGCCCGACAGGAGCGAGTGCACGCCCTCCTCCTGGAAAGTCGCGATCTCGCTGCCGTACCCGCGGTCCGTGATGTTGATTTGCGCGTCGCCGTCAATCTCCTTCATGAACCGGACGCAGCGCGTGCAGAGGATGCACCGGTTCCGGTTGAGCATGAGGGTCGGCCCGAAGTCCACGTCCGCCTTCACACCTTCGCCGTCGAACACCCGGCGCGGAAACTCCATGCGGCTCTCGTTGGGCCCGAAGGAGTACGAGAAATCCTGCAGCGGGCACTCGCCTCCCTTGTCGCACACGGGGCAGTCGAGCGGGTGATTGATCAGGAGGAACTCGAACACGCTCGCCCGCGCCTCGACGACCTCAGGCGTTCCGGTCAGCACGACCATGCCCTCGCCGGCCGGTGTGGAGCACGCGGTCTGCAGCTTCGGCATCTTCTCGATCTTCACCAGGCAGACGCGGCAGGAGCCGTCTACGCCGAGCCCGGGGTGGTAGCAGTAGTACGGAACCTTGATCCCATGCTCGATCGCGGCCTGCAGCACGGTTTTTCCCTTCGCCACCGCCAGCTGCCGCCCGTCGATCGTGAGGTTAACGGTCTCCATACGAAGCTGATTATATCGGTTCAACCGGCTCAAGGGTTCCCCTTGAACCGTGAGCCCGGGAGGAGTAGTGTCTCTCTCATCCCCGGTCGCCCTTTCCCCCGGGAAGAAGGCCCCCCATGGACGCGCTTCGCCTGCGGCTCGCATCGGCCCTGGAGTGGGGGGTCGCGGCGGCGTTTCTCGCAGCCACGCTTGCGGTGGCGTCCCTGATCTTCCAGGGTGTTCGCGGGCCGGCGACGCGCGTCGCCGCCGCCGGGAGACCCGAGGCCGCCTCCCCAATCCCTGCGGCGATCCCGGCGGGCGCCGTGTCGGTGCCGGTGCTGCCGTTCAGCGATGGCAAAGAGGTCCGCCTCGGCGACACCGCGGGCGTGGTCGCCTCGAGGCTCGGGCGCGCCGCGGACAGCGGCCGAGTCGAGTCCGATTCCGGACGCCTCGGACCGCGGCTGACGCGCTTCTACGAGTACGGCGGCTTCCGCTTCATCGTCGTCTACGAGCCCTTCGAGCGGAAAGGCGAGCCGCGAGCGACGGCGATTTACCTGCCTTAGAATCTAGGACACTGGCAAAAACCGCTGCTGCAGGAGGAAGGCCACCATTTGCGCCGTGGCCGGCACGAAAAACCTGCACTTCACGGCCACTCTGCAAACGGTGGCCTCCCTCCTGACTCGCGGGTCCGGTTTTGAAACCACTGCTGGAACCGGATCGACAGCCCGACCGAGTTCGCCCCATGGTCGACCATCCGCTCGGGCGTGAAGGCGTCCCTGCGCTTCCAGTCTTAGTCTTGGGAACTGGGAACCGTGAACCGCGAGCTGTTCACCGCTCACGCACGACGAATCCGACCCGTGCCGGAGTCGCGCGCCCGTCGTCGCTATCCGAGGCGCCGGTTTCGAACGCGTGGCCGACGCGGTTGCCCGAGGCGTCCTCGAGCTCCGGCTGCGCGACGAGCGCGTAGTTGCCCGCCTGCCATGCGGAGCGCGGCGTGAACACCCACTGCCGCTCACCGGCACGGACGGCGACGTCGCCGGGGACCGTCCCGTCGCCCCGCGCGATGCTCAGGGTGCGCTGGAGGAGAGCGCGGTCGAGCGCCCAGGGGAAATCGACAGCCAGTGGATCGCGTGAACCGGCCGCAGGCCGCGAAAGCGTCCACGCGCCCGGATCCAGGGCGCGCTCGATCGGGGCGCCGATGCGGTACTCGCGCCGAAAGGCCGATGCGCCCGGGACGCCGTGCGCGTCGGGCCACCCCGCGCCGACGATCAGGGTGAAGGACTCTCCCGGCGCCAGCGGGCGGCCCATGCGGCGATTCGGCAGAATGCCGCGCTTCACGCGGCCTGGATCGAAGAGCACGGTGAACCGCGTATGGTCCGCGTTCCAGAGCGGCGTGTCGAGCGGCAGCAGCGCGTCCGAGAGCGGCTCGCCGCGGGCGTTGGTCAGCGTGATGTAGTCCTGCCCGCCCCGGCTGCCCATCGGACCCGAGAATTCGACGTACATGCGAAGGAGGTTGGCGGGGACGGTGTCGGCGGTGGGATAGACCGCCGCGACGGTCACAGGCGCCGACGAGGCGTCGGCCGGAATCGAGAGGACGCGCGAGATCTGCGCGACGCCCTGGAGCGCTCCACCGGGAACGGCCGCGGGATCGAACAGCGCCGTGTAGGCCCGGCCGGGCTCGAGCGGGAACATCGGCGTGAAGCGGATCGTTCCGTTCGCGACCGTGTATGCCCCCGCGACCGGTGGCGCGCCGGCGCTGACACCGATGCGCAGCACCGAGGCCCACGCGGCACGTGTCAGATTGGCGCGGGAGAGCGCGGCGAGATCCCCGCGGGACAGGCCGGTCACGGTGACGAGAGGTTCCCTGGGGTTGCCGAGGTCGAGCCGGATCTCGGGGGTCGACACGGCGCCGCATGCGGCGAGAAACGCCGCGCACAGCGCCGTGCAGTACCCAGCCTTCTGACTCGGCCCGGAGGCCGCGGCCCTCGACTCAGCCCTCTGTCTCAGTCCCAAGCCCCTGCGCTGAACGTTACGGAAGGGTCACGGCCGACAGGTTCAGCGCGCCGCTGGCGCGCGCGAGTACGATCGAGCGCTGCGCGTCGAGCAGGTCCATCTGTTCGACCCCGGTCATCGAGGCGATCGTCTCGTAGGCGATCCCGCCGGTCGGCGTCGTGACCTTCGCGGTGATGGCCGGGGCCGTGCCGAAATCCGCGGTGGGGATCTTCATCACGCCGCGGCTGCTGTTCGACATGAGCAGGAATTCCTTCCCGTCCTTCTTGTACAGAATCATGTCGAGCGGCCGGTTGCCCGCGCCGAACTCCGCGATCGTCGTACCGAGCACCTTCGAACCCTTGAGGCTG
>JANOJK010000931.1:0-1855 GCA_031408165.1 Acidobacteriota bacterium
CATCGCGTTCTCATCCGAGGCGGTCGAAGCCGTCTACCGCCTGTCGGGCGGCGTGCCGCGCCTCATCAACCGGCTCTGCGATCGCGCGCTCCACCAAGGATATCTGCGGCGCGTCGGCACCATCGATCGGGAAATCCTCGAGGCCGTCATTCCCGACGCGCGCCATTTCGCGCCCGCCGCCGGGCCTGCCGCGGCGCCGGCCCCGGGTGTCCCCGACCCCATCCACCACTGGCTGATGCGGTTGGACGAGGGGGCGCACGGTGACGGCGTGTCGGCGCCCCCGTCCGATGCGCCGCTGGAGCCGGACCTTGCCAAGCCGGACCGCTTGACGGCTCCACCGGCCGCAGCTACTCGAGGCGCAGGTGCGAAGCTCTCGCCCGCAAAGCCGGAACGCCTGGTGCCCCTGGCACCGGTGAGCAGGGTGAGCGACGCGGCGACGTCGCATCCTCGGGCCCTGCCTTGGACCAAACGCCAGAAGGTGACCCGGCGATGGACGCGCCGGATCGGGATCGCAGCGTTCTGCGTGCTGGCGCTTCCGGTCGGCGCCGCCTTCGGCCTCTCGCTCTGGAATCTCTCGACCGACATGTGGGCGATCTCCGCTCCGCTGCAGCTGCCGGCCGTGCCCCCCGCACCGCCTCTCCCGGCCGCGGCCGCCCTCGAACTGCCGCCGCCAGCCGCGGACCCCCTCGGCGATCCGTCCCTTCCGAAAATCTAGCGCGCGCCGCAACGACCCGCGGCCTCGACGACGCCGCGTACAGCAGCGTGCGCGAAGGCTGGGCGAAGGGATGGACCGATCAGCGGTAGGCGGCCGCTTGAATGCCGTAGAGCTGCGCGTACTGCCCGCCGCGTGCCATCAGCGCCTCATGCGTGCCAACCTCCGCGAGGCGGGCGCCGTCGAGGACCACAATCATGTCCGCCATACGCACGGTGGAGAACCGGTGCGACACCAGGAGCGTGATGCCCGTCCTGCCTCGCGATGCGGCGGCATAGCGTTCGAACAACGCATGTTCCGTTTCGGCGTCGAGCGCGGCCGTGGGCTCATCCAGGATGAGCAGAAGCGGCTGCTCCCGCATGAACCCACGGGCCAGCGCGACCTTCTGCCACTGCCCGAATGACATCTCCACACCTTCCGGCCACGTCGGTCCCAGCTGCGTGCCGAGACCGGCCGGCAGGCGAGCCACCACGTCATGGGCCCCGGCGCGATCGATCGCGGAGAGGACGGCCGGTTCGTCGTCCATCCGCGCCAGCTCGCCGACGCCGACGCTGTGGCGCGCGATCAGCTCGAAGCGGAAAAAATCCTGGAACGCCCCGGCGAGCCTCGATCGCCAGCCGTCCGCCGGCATGCGTCCGAGCGGCACGCCGTCCACGAGAATCGTTCCCGCCGACGGCTCGTACATCCTCGCAAGCAGTTTCACCATCGTCGTCTTTCCCGCGCCGTTGTCGCCGCCGCGGGCGACGACGGCGCCGGCGGGGAGAGACACCGAGATCCCGTCCAGCACCAGGCGTGTCGTGCCGGGGTAGGCGAACGACACGCGATCGAAGCGGATGCCCGCCCGGAGGGCGGAGGGGACGGGCAGGTCCGCCGACGCGGCGATCGACGCGGCGTAGTCCTCGAGCCACGCGAGGCGCCGGGCCCCGTCCATCCAGAAACCGCGGAGGAAGCCTATCTCGCCGACCGTGGCGCCGATGTATGCGGACAGCCGCGAGCCCGCGGCGAGCACGAGCAGTACGTCACCGGCCGGCCGGCCCAGCCCCGCGGAGACGAAGACGACGGCGCCGACGTATGCGCCGCCGAACACGGCCCATGCCAGCGTGTGCCAGGCTGCAGACCCCCAGCGGGCGTTCGCAACGGGCC
>JANOJK010000945.1:0-2353 GCA_031408165.1 Acidobacteriota bacterium
CGAGACGCTGCAGGCGTTCTACGCCACCGTGGTCAAGGGCACACCGCGCCCCGAGTTCACCTGGACGTTCGAGAAGGACGGGGCGATCAAGGTGGTGTCGAAGGAACGGCCCGAGGCCGTCACGCTGTGGCAGGCGACAAATCCGGCGGCCCGGAATTTCCGCTTCGACGCTATCGGGCCGGCGTACAAGCCGACGATCCTGACCCCATCGGGCCCGAACACGTGGATCGGCCGCGTGCCCGCGCCGCCGAAAGGGTGGACGGCGTTCTTCGTCGAGCTGACGTTTGCTTCGGGAGGAAAGTACCCGTTGAAGTTCACGACGGCGGTCCGTGTGCTGCCCGACACGCTGCCGTTCGCGGCGCCCGTGCCGAAGCACGGGCGGTAGTCGAGGGGCTTTGACGCCGCGAGGCGACAGAAGGGCGGCAAAACCGACCCGGGGAGTCGGGAGGGAGGCCACCGTTTGCAGAGTGGCCGTGAAGTGCAGGTTTTTGGTGCCGGCCACGGCGCAAATGGTGGCCTTCCTCCTGCAGCAGCGGTTTTGAGACCGGTGTCCTACTAGCGACGATGCCACGCCACGACCACGACACAAAGTCACGAAGGCACAAAAGAACAACACATGGTCTTTCTGCCTTCGTGCCTTGACGCCTTGCTGAACGTGTCGTCTGGTTAGCGCGCCTGTACCTCGAAGTTCTTCGTCCCCGCGGACTGGTCGTTGAGGAACACTTCCACTTTGTATTTTCCGGCGGGCCAGCCGTTCGGCTTCGAGATGTGAAACTCCGTCCGTTCGCGGTTGGCGGGCGCGATCGTGCGCGAGGATTCGTCCACCGTCTGGCCGTCTTCGAACGTCCACCTGGCCCGGAGCGTCGCGCTCTGCGCCGATCCATCCGTCGTCACCGAGGCGTAGATCGTGTCGGTGGGACGGAAGTTGTCCGTGCTGTCACTGATCGCCTTGTCGCTGCCGATCGCCCGGCCAAGTGCCACGTCGGTGACTTTGACGACCGCGCCCGTCGTCCCTGTCGTGCCGGGGGTGCCGCCCGTTTCCGGCGTGCGGCCGCCGCAGCCCGCGGCCAGGACCAGCAGCGCTACGCAGAGTGACCGTGAAACCTTCTGTACCTGCATCATGCCCTCCTTCATGCCCCGGGAATCGTGAACCGCTGACCCGGATGAATCAGGTCAGGGTTCTTAATCTGATCGCGGTTTGCTTCGTAGATGCGATTCCACTGATTGGCATCGCCGTAGTAGCGCTTGGCGATTTTCGAGAGACTGTCTCCCGACACTACAGTGTAGGTCTGCCCCTTGCCTGTTGTGCCCGTCGGCGCCGCGAGGTCCGGAAGCGGCGCGGCCGGTTCAGCTGCCGTCGTCGAGCTGCCCGACTGGACGTTGGAAAAGTCCGCTTTCGGCTTTTCCGCATCGTGTTTTCTGAATTTGTCGAAGATACCCACCTGAGCTCTCCTTGGTTGAAACCCCGGCGATTGGCTGGCGTGCCGGGTATCCGCAAGCACCCTCCGTGCCGCGCCACGCCCCTTCGCCTTCTGCCTCGACCTCGAACCTCTGCCTTCTGCCTTCTGCCTTCTGCCTTCGATACAATGGAGGCCAAATGAAACTCCAGCTTGCCTCCAGTCGTGTATTCGGCGTCTGCGCAGCGGCCCTGATTGCCCTCGGCGTCGGCACCGCTGGTGCGGACGCGATTCAACAGCCGGCCGGTCAGGCTCAGACGGCCGCCCCCGCCCGCCCGTCATCGGATGCCGGGCTGCCGCCCCTCATCGACCGCGAGCTGTTCTTCGGCAACCCCGAGATCGCGACCGGGACCATTTCTCCGGACGGCCGTTTCATCGCGTTCCGGAAGCCGTGGAACGGGACGATGAACATCTGGGTGAAGGGGGTCGCCGAGCCGTTCGGCCAGGCGAAGCGGGTGACGGCCGACACGCGCCGTCCGATCCCGGCGTTCTTCTGGAGCCGCGACAGCAAGTACATTCTGTTCGTCCAGGACCAGGGGGGCGACGAGAACTTCAACGTCTACGCGGTGAACCCCGCGGACGCGCCCGACGCCGGCGCGCAGGTGCCCAAGGCGCGCAACCTCACTGAGGCGAAGAGTGTCCGGGCGGCCATCTACGACGTGCCGCGCCACGATCCCGACGTGATTTATGTCGGTCTGAACGATCGCGACGCCGCGTGGCACGACTTGTACGAGGTGAAGATCTCGACCGGCGAGCGAAAGCTTCTTCGGAAGAACACCGACAAGAACGCCAGCTGGGTCATGGACCGCGTTGGCAAGCCGCGGCTCGCGCTGCGCACGGCCGACAATGGCGACACCGAGATCCTGCGCATCACCGACGCCGGCTTCGAAGAGGTC
>JANOJK010000965.1:0-6429 GCA_031408165.1 Acidobacteriota bacterium
GGCGGCGTTTGCCACCTCCGGAAACGCCGCGCTCTACAACGACGCGGGCCTGGCGGCGGCTCGCGCCGCACTGACAGACGGCGGCGTTCTGGCGGTGTGGTCCGCGCGGGAGGATCGGAAATTCGAACAGCGCCTGCGCTATGCGGGATTCCGCGTCGAGGTGGAACGGGTGCGGGCGCGCCTGAAAAAGGGAGGGCCGCGTCACGCCATCTTCCTGGGGACGCGGATGCAGTAAAGCTTCGCCTCACACCGACCAGTCAAACCCGAGAGTCGGTGTGTGGAATCTTCACTAGCGGCGAATCACCACGCCCACGGATGCGCTCATGTAGTGCAGGTGCGCCGGGCCGAAGGCCATGGCCCCGCGATCGGTGTCACGCAGCGTACGGTAGTAGCGAAGATCGAAGCGAAGACCGGTCCGCGGCGTCAGGAACCCGATGGCCCCGCCGCCCACATTGAAGCCCGCGATCCCGGCGTCAACCGAAAGCGAGCGTGGGTCGGCCGGCGTCTGCGACGCGTGCAGCACACCGAGCCCGCCCGACACGAACGGACGAAGGCTGTACTCGGTCCACCGCCGCGGTGTGGTCAGGACGGCGTTGGCCATGACGGCCACCGTGCGGCTGCTCTCGATCTCCGCCCGGGCCACGTCCGTGCCGAGCGGAGTCCGATCCGTCTCGAAGAAGCCCGGGGTGACGACGACGATGGCTTCGGCGCCGACGATACCGGCGCCCAGCAGCGTGACGGTCCCGCCAAAGTTGGTGTGGCGTTTCGCCGAGGCTACCTGCGGATCGATGAAGGTGGTCCTGCCGGCGAACGTCACGCCGATCGTCGGGGTGAGGTGCCACTCGCCGAGCGCCGTCGAGGGAGCGGCAAGCAGGCACAGGCCCCACGCCAAGGCGATCCCGAACGTGCGGGCGCGTGCGCTAGAGCGCAAGGCGGAGGAAGAGGGTGGCGAAGAGCGAACGCGTGACGTCGCCTGACTGCAACTGGAACGGGGAGCTCAACCCGTCGCCGTTCGCGAGGAGGATGAACGTCAATCTGCGCGCCGGCACCTTCAGGATGAGCGAGGAATAGCCGTTCTGCACGTACCCGAAGTGCCACACGAGACGCTCGCCCTTGTACGACTGGACGAACCAGCCGAGGCCCATCGGCGAGGTGACGCCGCCGCGCTCGGTCGCAGGGTTCCAGGCGGCCGCCAGCGTTTCCGGCAGGAGCAGCACGCCCGCGTCGGGCCCCGCGTCGAGGCTCGAGTCGAGCGCCGCGTCCAGCCTCGCGAGATCGCGCACGGTGGACACGAGTCCGCCCGCCGCGTCGATCCCCACCCCCGGCAGATCGTTGCGCTCGGCGCGCCCCTTTCCGTCGACTTTGTACGGCACGGCGATCCTCGCCAGCACCTGCCGGTAGCGCTCGAGATCTTCAGGCGCGAACAGCCCTTCCGGCAGGGTGAGCCCGGGATCCCGCAGATCGGTGCCGGGCACCGAGTCCTTCATCGCCAGCCTGTTCAGGATGCGATGCGCCACGCTCTTGCGATACGGCTGCGGCGCGCACCATTCCATGAGCGGCGTGAGCTGGGCGTATCGTCCGGGGTTGTACGCGAACGGTAGTCCCGTGCCTTCCGGAGGCGTGTGGCTCAGGACCTGCCGGAGCGTCGCGTCCCCGTCCGGCGCGTCGAGCCCGTACCGCCGGAAGGGCTCGTCGGGAGAGACACGCCGTTGCTCGACGCACTGGAGGAGCAGGACAGCCGCGAGCGTGCCGCTCATGTCGCCGATGAGGTAGGGCGTATCGGGCGTGGCGCGGATGCGGGCGGCGACGTTCTGGAATCCGAACCCCTTTTCCCAGATCACGGCCCCGTCGCGAACGACGACTGCCGACATGCCGGGGATCCCGCTCTGATGACGCAGGGCTTCGAGGTAGCTTTCGAGTACTGGAAGGGTGCCCGACGGCGACAGGATCGGCGGCTGCTGGCCGGAGGTCGAGGTCACAGCCACCGCCAGGATGGCTGCCACCGCAAGCCGCGTCCGCTGGTATCCGTGCATGAAGCTACCGCATGAACGTGAACTTCGCCAGCCCCACCGCGTCGTCTCCCGCCCAGGGCCAGATGAACGACGCGTTGCGCGGCGACGCGTTCGCGCGCACCCGCAAGTAGTACTCCGCGTTCGGTTCGAGCGCGACCCTTCGGAAGAGCGACAGACGCGCGAAGTCCCTGGTCAGCGATCCCCAGGCGACGTCCTCCTGCGTCGTCACGTCCGCCCACTCGGTGCGGCCGTCAACCGACCGCGCGACGTGGTACTGGCGTGTCAGCGTGTCGTAGCGAAGCGTGGCCGCGACCACCGCCGACGCGAGCGTGCGATCCACCCACACGGCGGAACTGCGGCGAAGGTCGACCTTGTACACGAACCTGATCGTCAGACCGCTCTGGATCGCGGTCCTGACCTCGCTCGTGAGCGTCTCATTCAGCTTGAAGGAGACGAGGACCTCTCCGTCGCGCGGCAGCGGCACGACCTCGAGGGTCTGCAGACTCTCGGCCGACGCGGGCGCCTGGGCAGCCAACGCCGGGGCGAAGGCCCCGGACAACATCACCGTCACGAGAAAAAGGGGGATCCGACTGGACATGAATTTGCACCATCATGATACCCCGAAGGGGCGTCAGGCGTCCGCGCGAAGAGTCACGGAGGGATCGACCCGCGTGGCGCGCCGGGCGGGGTGGTAGGCCGCCAACGCGGTCGCGGCGAGCACCAGGGCGACCCCGCCGCCCAACGCGACGCCGTCGAGCAGCGACACCCGCGGCAACTGGATCGCGGAGCTCAGCAGTTTCAGCACGACGAACGACACGGCAACGCCAATCACGGCGCCCACACCTGCAAGCCGCGCCGATTGCCGCATCACGAGGCCGACGACGGCGGCCGCCGTCGCGCCGAGCGCCATCCGGATGCCGATCTCGCGGGTGCGCTGGGTCAGCGTGTACGACAACACGCCATACAGGCCGGAAACGCTCAACACCAGGGCCATGCCGGCGAGCAGCGTGCCAATCCAGGACGCCGCGTAGACGGGATACATCTGCGCCTCGCGCATGTCGCCGAGCGGCAGCACCTCGAAGATCTGCGGATCCGGCGCCACCTGCCGGAAAATCTCCTGCATCGCGGCGGGTCCGAGATCGCGGTCGGACCTCGGCCGCAGCAGCAGGGCGATCGCGTGCGCATCGGCGGCGTGCGTGGGCAGGTAGATGTGCCCGGCATCGTGCCCGTCGAGGATGAAGCCGCTGACCACGTCCGGGACGACGCCGACGACGGTGACCTCGGAAAACCCTAAGAGCTCGTCAACCGGCCGGCCTTCCGGCCGCTCGATGCGGATGGTCTGTCCGATCGGATCCGCGCCAGGCCAGAACGCGCTCGCCGTCGCGGCGCTTACGACCGCCACGTGTGCCACCGACCGCCCCTCGTCCGTCCGGAAGCCGCGGCCTTTCAGGATGGGCATCCGCAGGATAGGGAAGTACTCCGGAGACACGAACGTGTAGCGCATCCCGATGGCGGATGACCGCGACGCCGGCGCGGCCGCGACGACGCGTGTCCGGATGAACATCGGGTTTCCGCCCGTCACCGCCACTTCCGCGACACGCGGGTCGGCAGCCAGGACGGTCGCGAGCTTGCGGATGTACGCCTCTTCCGGACCGCGGACGTTGACCGAGAGGACCCCCCGGGTCTGGAACCCGAGGTCGATGCCGTTGAGCGACGCGCCGTTGCGGGCGAGCGTGAGCGCGGCGACGACGAGAATCAGGGATACCGCCACCTGTCCGACGACCAGCACGCTTCGCAGCCGCGTGCCGCCTGCCGTGCCGGTCCGCTCACCATGCAGGGCGTCGGTGAGCCTCAGCCGCGACGCGCGCAGCGCCGGCACCAACGCGAATGCCAGCGTCGTCACGGATGAGACGACGAGTGCGAAGAGGAAGACGCGATGATCGAACCGGAGCGGGGCGACGCGCAGCAAGGCCGCGTAGGCAGGCGGAAGAGTCGAGAAGAGCATGACGGTCCCGATCCGGAGCAGCCAGGCCGCCAGCGCCAGACCAACCGCGCCGGCCAGGACCGCGATGAGCAGTCCCTCGGTCATGAGCTGCCGCACCACCCGGCCGCGCGTCGCGCCGAGCGACAGCCGCACGGCGATCTCGCGGCGCCGCGCGATGGCGCGCGACAGCATCACGTTCGACACGTTGGCGCACGCGGTGACGAGCACGAGTCCGAACGCCGCGAACACCGGCGCAAGGACCGCCAGGAGCTCGAGCGAGAGCTCGTTCGGGGTGGCCTGGGGGCGGACCTCCGCGCGAAGGCCGCGGCGATCGACCGTGTCGTCGATCATGGTGGAGATGACGGCGGTGAGCGCGCCTTCGGCCTGCGCGGCGCTCACGTCCTCGCGCAGCCGCACGGTCACTTCGAGGTGACGCGGCTGGCCCGCGCCCCCGGACATGATCTCGGGCCTGACGAGCTCCGCGTAGGTGGACAGCGGGACCCAGAGGTCGCGCGGCGTGTCGTCGAGGCCGGTGAACTCCCCGTGGATGACACCCACGATGACGAACGGACGGCCGTCGAGATCGAGGCTGCGGCCGAGTACGGCCGGGTCGCTCGCGAAAAGGGTCTCCCAGGTCTGCTGGCTGAGCACGGCAACCGGCGCGCGCGCGTCCACGCGGCCGAGCGCGCGGCCGAGCAGCACGCGCGGACCGAGAACCTCGAAGTAATTGTCGGACACGAAATCCGCCGCGAGCGTGCGTCCGTCCGACGTGGTGTAGCGGGTGTCCTCGGCGACGGCGGCGTCGAACAGATCGCCGCGGGCGCGCAGCGCCTCGTAATCCCGCCACCGGAAACTCGCGCCCCCCGCCTCGTGCGCGCGCCAGACGATGCGATGAAGGCTCCCGGGATCGCGGACCGCGAAGGGCCGCAACACATAGGCGTTGAAGATGGTGAAGACGACGGTGAGCAGACTCAGGCCCACCGCGAGCGTCAGGACCGTGGTCATGACGAAGGCGGGGCTCTTCCGAAGGCCGCGGGCGCCGTATCGGAGGTCCTGCAGGACGTGCTCGAGCCACATCCAGCGGCTGGCTTCGTAAAAGCGCTCCTTCACGACCCCGACGTTGCCGAAGGCGCGCAGGGCGACGGCGCGCGCATCCCCGGGCGCCATCCCCTCGTCGACGAGGCGCGCGGCCTCGAGATCGATGTGGGCCTGCACCTCGGCGGAAAAATCCTCGTGCGTGCGACGGGTCGACATCCAACCTGAGCATGCGCCCTCTCGGGTCGATTGTCAACCCGAGCCGGCAGTGTAGGATCCGCCAGTCCGGAGGACGCCTGCGGGCACGCGCTGTGGGACACGCCGATGCCCGGCGGTGTCGACCAAGACAGAGGAACACGCCGTCCACCGGTGTCGCATACGGATTCAGGCTGAACACCGTGCACGGCAGCTGCGGCCACTACGCGACGCGCGCGGCGCTCAGGAGGCTGGCGCGATGAGATGCGACGAGCTCCGCCTGACCGGTTCGGGGGGCGCGAACCGCGTGATGGAGGCGGAGATGAAGCGCCTCGTCATGCGGTCGCCCTTCGAGATCCGGCTGCCCAAACCGAAACGTGAGGGAGAGGCGACACTCCTCTATCCGTTCGACGCCCGCATCGGCTGGGTCGCCGCGTGTCATCACCGCACATCGTCGCGGATTTCGTGGGACCTGTTCGCCAGCAGGGCCGTGCGGCTCGAGCCGCTGTTCGAGGAGCTCCTGCCCGCCCTGCAGGCCGACAATCGGCTGCCGGCGGCGGCGAACCTCCGGTTCTCGGTGGACCTCGGGTCGGCGCCGGATTTCGAAGCTTCGCCGCTCCAGCTGCGGGGCGTGGTCAAGAACGCGATCGTGGAGGCCCTCGCGTCACGCGGAGTGACGGCGGAGATCGATTCGGACTCGCCGGACGTCGTGTTCGTGGCCCGGCGCGCCGGCACGCCTGAGGACCGCCGCACCGTCGTCGGGATCGACATCGGGCTCGGCGCCCGGCATCGCCGGGGCGCACGCGTGGCCGCCGGACCCGCGCCGCTTCGCGAGACCATGGCGGCGCAGCTCGTCATGCTGTCGCGGTGGGACGCGCGATGCGAGCTGCTCGTGGATCCGATGGCCGGCGGAGCCACGATTCCCATCGAGGCGGCCGGCCTCGCGGTCGGCGCCGCCATCCGGCGGCCACGCGATCTGCCGTTCCGCCATCTGGCCGCCTTCGACGGCCTTCCGATGGAGGCGCCGGATCTCTTCCCGGGGACCGTTCCGCACATCCTTGCGCTGGACATCGACGAGGAACGAATCCCCGCGATGGTCGGGAACCTTCGTGCGGCCGGCCTGACCGGCCCGGCTCACGAGCACTCGATCGTCATCGGGCAGGTGGACGTTCGCGCGCTGACGCCCGACTACGTGGCGGCCAC
>JANOJK010000131.1:0-8763 GCA_031408165.1 Acidobacteriota bacterium
CCCGGCGCGGCCCTTCGTTGCCTCCGCCCAGCCACCGGCCTCCGTCCTCCCGGCCTCCGTCCTCCAACCTCTGGCCTCCGTCTTCCAACCTCCGGCCTGCGTCCTCCAACCTCCGGCCTCCGTCCTCCAACTTCCGGCCTCCGTCCTCCAACCTCCGGCCTCCGTCCTCCAACCTCCGGTCGTCAGGCATCGATCTCCCTATGCTCCCCGAATACCGCGCGCATCGCGTCCGAGATTTCGCCAACGGTCGCGTGCGCCTCGACGGCGTGGACGATCGGGGGCACCAGGTTGCCCGTCCCTGCCGCCGCCGCCGACACCGCATCGATCGCGGCCCGCCATGCCGCCTGATCGCGCGACGCGCGCACCCGCCGGACCCGCTCGGCCTGATGCGCCTCCATCGCCGGATCGATCCGGAGCGTGGCGATGGCCTGGTCCGCCGCCGCCCCATCCGGCGCAAGCCGGCTCGCGTGCCGGTTGACCCCGACGACGACCGTCTCGCCCGAATCGATGCGCTGCTGCGCCTGGTAGGCGGCGTCCTGGATTTCCCGCTGGATGAAGGCCGACTCGATCGCGGGCAGCGTGCCGCCCAGTGCGTCGATGCGCGCGAGGAGGGCCCTGGCCTCCGCCTCGATCCTGTCCGTCAGCGCTTCGACGAGGTAGGAGCCGCCGAAGGGGTCCACCGTATTCGCCACACCGCTTTCCCACGCGATGACCTGCTGCGTCCGCAGCGCAATCGCCGCCGATTCTTCGGTCGGCAGCGCCATCGCCTCGTCGCGGCCGTTGCAGTGCAGCGACTGCGTTCCTCCCATCACCGCCGCCAGCGCCTGCAGGGCGACGCGGACGATGTTGTTGTCGGGCTGCTGCGCCGTGAGCGTGCTGCCGGCGGTCTGGGTATGGAAGCGGAGCTGCTGCGCGCGCGGGTTCGTCGCGCCGAACCGGTCGCGCATGATCGTGGCCCACAGCCGGCGGGCCGCGCGGTACTTCGCGACTTCCTCCAGGAAGTCGTTGTGGGCGTTGAAAAAGAAGGACAGGCGCTGCCCGACGCGGTTCACGTCGAGCCCGGCGTCGACCGCCGCCTGGACGTAGGCGACGGCGTTCGCGAACGTGAAGGCGACTTCCTGGACGGCCGTGGAGCCCGCCTCGCGGATGTGATATCCGCTGATTGAAATCGTGTTCCAGTTCGGCAGCTCGCGATCGCAGTACGCGAAGATGTCCGTGACGATCCGCAGCGAGGGGCGCGGGGGATAGATGTAGGTCCCGCGTGCCACGTACTCCTTCAGGATGTCGTTCTGGATGGTGCCGGAGAGGAGTCTCTGATCGACCCCCTGCTTCCGCGCGACCGCGATATACAACGCGAGCAGGATGATGGCTGTGGCGTTGATCGTCATGGACGTGGAGACCGTGCCGAGCGGAATCCCGGCAAACAGCTCTTCCATGTCCGCGAGCGAGTCGATCGCCACTCCGACCCGCCCGACCTCTCCCTGCGCCAGGGCGTGGTCGGAGTCGTAGCCCATCTGAGTGGGAAGGTCGAATGCGACGCTCAGGCCGCTGACCCCTTGTGCCAGGAGGTACCGGTACCGGCGGTTGGACTCGCCCGCCGTGCCAAAACCCGCGTACTGGCGCATGGTCCAGAGCCGTCCCCGATACATCGTCGGCTGGATGCCGCGCGTGAAGGGGTAGAGGCCAGGGAGTTCGTCCATTGACACTGTTGGTCCATGAGTTTACAATGGTCCTGCGTTCCCCGCGCCAAACCCTTCATATGATTAACGTTGGCGTCCGATCCCTACCGCCGTACCAGGCGGATGTCGATTGGATAATGCCCCGGGTTCCCGGCTCCGGCGGCGGTGAGGAGGTCCCGAATGGATGACGTGGTGAACCGAATGGCCCGAGAGCTGTCCGACGCCATTGCTGCCGCGGTCGCTCAAGATGCTCGTGTCGAGGCCGTCCGTGAGCGTGCGCGCGCTGCGGGTTTCGAGATGAAAGTCTCGCTCGAGGCCGTCATCGGGTTCGTGAACCGCATCCAGCCGGGTGCCCCCGCCCGCACCGCCCAGCCGCAGCAGAAGGCGCTGCCTGCGGCGAAGCAGCAGCCCAAGCAGTTCGACATCAGCCCCAACGACAAACGCTTCCTGCGCTCGCTCCGCATCGCGGCGGATGAAGCCCAGGAAAAAGAGGTCGAGTAGAGATCAACGCTGAATGCTGAATGTTGAAGGCTGAAGGCTGAAGGCTGAAGGTCGTGCGGCCACGCGCAGCACGGCCCGTTCGCTGTACTGTCCTTCGGTCCTTCGGTCCTTCCCTTCCGTCCTTCAGTTCCTTCCGTCCTTCAGTTCCTTCCGTCCTTCCCTTCCGCCCTGCGCCGCGACTTTGGCAGCGGCCGCCTGTGCGGCCGCCGCGTCACCCAGGTAGTAGTGACGCATCGGCGTGAGCTGCTCGTCGAGCTCGTAGACGAGAGGGATGCCGGTAGGAATGTTCAGTTCCACGATGTCCTGATCGCTGACGTGGTCGAGATACTTCACGAGCGCGCGCAGGCTGTTGCCGTGTGCGGCGATCAGCACCCGCTGACCGCTCGCGATCGTCGGGGCGATCGTCTCGTGCCAGTAGGGCAGGAAACGTCCGACCGTGTCTTTCAGCGACTCCGACGCCGGGATCTCGTTCGGCTTCAGGCCCGCGTACCGCGGATCCTTCCCCGAGTAGCGGTCATCGTCGGGCCCGAGCGGCGGGGGAGGGATGTCGTAGCTGCGCCGCCAGATCTTCACCTGGTCTTCGCCGTGCTTCGCCGCGGTCTCCGCCTTGTTGAGGCCTTGCAGCGCGCCGTAGTGGCGCTCGTTCAGCCGCCAGTGTTTCGTGACGGGAATCCAGAGCTGATCCATCTGTTCGAGCGCGATGGCGAGCGTCTTGATCGCGCGCTTCAGAACGGAAGTGAACGCGAGGTCGAACGTGTAGCCCTCCGCTTTCAGGAGCCGGCCCGCGTCGTGCGCTTCGGCGAGCCCCTGCTCGGAAAGATCGACGTCGGTCCAGCCCGTGAACCGGTTCTCCTGGTTCCATGTCGACTGGCCGTGTCTCAGCAGGACAACTTTGTACATTGGTAGTGATTTCTCCACAGGAGGGCCAGGAGACCAGGAGACATCTTTTGAGAATTTCTCCTCAGCTCCTGTCCTCCTGCGTGTCTTCGTAACTAGCGCGGTTGTTTGATCGCGGCGCGACCCGCGTACTTGCCGCGCGAGCCGAGTTCCTCTTCGATACGAAGCAACTGGTTGTACTTCGCCACGCGATCGGTGCGGCTCGCGGAGCCGGTTTTGATCTGCCCGGCGCCGGTGGCGACCGCGAGATCGGCGATTGTGGTGTCCTCGGTCTCGCCCGATCGGTGGGAAATGACGCTCGTGTAGCCGGCATCCCGGGCCATGGCCACGGCGTCGAGCGTCTCAGTCACGGTACCGATCTGATTGAGCTTCACGAGGATCGAATTGGCGACCTTTTCGTCGATGCCGCGCTTGAGGATCTCGGGGTTGGTGACAAACAGGTCATCGCCCACGATCTGCACGCGGCTCCCGAGCGCGGTGGTCAGCGTCTTCCACCCGTCCCAGTCGCCTTCGGCGAGGCCGTCCTCGATCGAGATGATCGGGTACTGGCGCACCCAGTCCTCGTACAGCGCGACCATCTCGTCCGCCGTCCGCGCCTTCTCGCGGGACTTCTTGAACTCATAGTGCCGCGCCTTCTCGTCCCACAGCTCGCTGGCGGCCACGTCGAGCGCCAGGAAGACGTTCTCGCCGGCCTTGAATCCGGCCTGCGCGACCGCCTCGAGCACGAGATCGAGGGCTTCGCGGTTGGATTTCAGGCTCGGCGCGAAGCCGCCCTCGTCACCGACGCCGGTGGCATATCCCTTCTTCTTCAGGATGCCGCGCAGGGTGTGGAAGATCTCCGCGCCGGTGCGCAGCGCCTCGCCGAACGACGCCGCGCCGAGCGGCATCACCATGAACTCCTGGAAGTCGACGCTGCTGTCGGCGTGCGCGCCGCCGTTCAGGATGTTCATCATCGGCGCGGGGAGGATGGATCCCCCCGCCTGGGCCTTCTTCTCGTACAACCGCGCGAGATGCACGTAGAGCGGCACGCCGGCCGACAGCGCCGCAGCTTTCGCCACCGCCATCGACACGCCGAGCAGCGCGTTCGCCCCCAGCCGTCCCTTGTTCGGCGTGCCGTCGAGCGCGATCATCGCCGCGTCGATTGCCCGCTGATCCACCGCCTTGCCCCGGAGCGCCGCGGCGATCTCGCCGTTGACGTTGGCAACCGCCTTCACCACGCCCTTTCCCAGATACCGCTTCTTGTCGCCGTCGCGCAGCTCGAGCGCCTCGCGCACGCCCGTCGAGGCGCCCGACGGAACGGCCGCGCGCCCCACGACGCCCCCTTCGAGCGTGACGTCCACTTCGACCGTCGGGTTGCCGCGCGAGTCGAGAATCTCCCTGCCGTGTACCGCTGCGATTTTCATCTCATCACCAAAAATTCACCAGAATCGAAAAAGGAGGTCGGAGGTCGGGAATACCCGGAAACCGGCCTCCGGGACCCAACCTCCAGCCTCATGTCACTGTGAGCCTCTGAAGTCGAACTCGGCCTCGATGCGCAGCGCGTCGTCGGCAATCGGGCCGATGAACGGCTCGTCGTCTTTCGTGACGACGACGATGCCGCTTTCCGTGACGGTGTGGCGCCTGCGGTCTTCCGGCTCGTTGTAGCCGACCTGCGCGCCGCGGGGGATGAAGACGTCGCGGTCGACGATCGCGCGGCGGATGCGCGCGTGCCGGCCCACGCGCACGCCCGGCATCAGGATGCTGTCTTCCACGGCGCAGAAGCTGTGCACCCGCACGTTGGGGCACAGCACGCTGCCGCGGATGGAGCTCCCCGAGATGATGCAGCCCGCCGAGATCATCGAGTCCACCGACGTGCCGCAGCGCCGCCCTTCGTCGGCGAACACGAACTTCGCCGGCGGCGCCTGCACCTGGTGCGTCCGCAGCGGCCACTCCGGATCGTAGAGGTTGAACTCGGGGTTGACGTGGCAGAGGTCCATGTTGGCCTCGTAGTAGGCGTCGAGCGTCCCGATGTCGCGCCAGTACTTCGTCGTCTTCTTGTTCTCGTCGGTGAACCGGTAGGCGTAGACCGGCACCGTCGAGATGAGCGACGGAATGATGTCCTTGCCGAAGTCGTGGCTGGTGGCCTCGCGCGCGTCGATCTCGAGTGCCGGCACGAGCACGTTCATGTCGAAGATGTAGATGCCCATCGACGCGAGGTGCTGTCCCGGCGGCAGGTTCTTCGGCTTCTCGAGGAAGCCGGTCAGCCGATCGTCGGCGTCCACCTCCAGGATGCCGAAGCGATGCGTTTCCTCGGCGGCGACCTCGATCACCGCCAGCGTCGCGCCGGCGCCGTGGTCCATGTGGAAGCGCATCATGCGCGCGTAGTCCATCTTGTAGACGTGGTCGCCCGACAGCACGATGAGGTGGCGCGGCTCTTCCCGCTGGATGGAATAGAGGTTCTGGTAGACCGCGTCCGCGGTGCCCTGGTACCAGTGCTCGCCGACGCGTTTCTGCGGGTGCAGGACCTCGATGAACTCCCCCAGTTCGTCGGCGACGACGCTCCAGCCGAAGCGCAGGTGCCGGGTGAGCGACAGCGACTTGTACTGGAGCGCGATGAAGATCTTGCGCAGCCCCGAGTTCAGGCAGTTGCTCAGCGTGAAATCGATGATCCGGTACGGGCCGCCGAAATACACGGCGGGCTTGGCGCGTTCTTTCGTGAGCGGATAGAGCCGCTCGCCGACGCCCCCGGCCAGCACCATCACGACGACATCGTCCATGATCATGTCATCACCGCTTCAAGACGACCCGCGCCGGCGCGCCGTCGGCGTCCGCGATGCGAAGCGGCAGGCAGTACATCTCGTACTGGCCGGCCTCCGCGTCAGACAGATTGAGCCCCTCGATGATGATCACGCCGCCGCCGAGCAGCGTGCGATGCGCCGGCGCGCCGGGCTTCTTGAACTGCTCGACCGACAGGTAATCCACGCCGATGACCTTGACCCCCTGGTCGACCAGGAACCTGGCCCCCTCTGCCGTGAGGTACGCGTAGTCCTGGTGAAACCCGTCGGAAGCATTCCACAGCGCCGAGTTCGGCGTCTTCAGCAGGAGCCGCAGGTCCTCACGCAGGCCGGCGCCGGCCAGGTGCGCCTCGGTAATCCCGCCGCGGTACGGAAGGTCGATGACCCTCGCCCGGCCGATCAGCAGATCGAGCGGGAGGGCGTCGACGCCCGGCTTGTCGTCGAAGAAGTGGCGTGGCGCGTCCACGTGCGTGCCGGTGTGCGTGCCCATGACCAGCCGCGAGGTGTTCGAGGAGTCTCCCTGGGCGATGCGCTTGACCGCCGTCATCTCGAACGGCGGATTGCCCGGATAGGTCGGAATCCCTGGCGCCAGCAGCACGCTGACATCGAGGAGGCGCGGGGCGCGCGGCATAGCCGGGGGATCTTATCACCTGCCCCGGGGAGCCTTTGACTCCCCCCTGATACGGGCTTATCATCGATCGATTCAGGGATGGATTCGGGATGGATCAGGGGATCGGTTAAGGAGTCTGTGATGCCGTTGTCGCTTCGGGGATTCGGATTGACGCGGCGGGTCGCCGCCGCGGTTGTTGCGCTCGGTCTTGCCTGCGGGACGCTGGCCTACGCGCAGAAGCCCGCGTCCAGGCCAGATGCCGCCGCTCAGGCGCAGGCCCAGGCCCAGCAGCAGGAGATCCAGACGCTCGTGCGGGTGGCCGACGCCGCCATGTCAGGCCAGCCGGCGCCGACCGACTTTCCCATTCAGTTCCAGAACGACTTCCTGAAGGCGCAGGGGTCGCGCGTGTGGGTCCCGATCATCCTGACGCTCGATCCGGCCAAGACGCCGAGCGGGGCGCTGACCCTCTACCTGCGCGTCACCCCCCGCGGCATGACCGCGCCGCCGGCCGTGGCGCCGGTCCCCGACAAGAACGCCAAGGACAGCAAAGACAAAGACAACAAAGACAAAGACAAGAAGACGCCCCCGCCCCCGGCGGCGGGCCCGAACTATCCGTTCGAGGACGTGTCGTTTCTCGATCTGAAACCGCCGGCGCCCGGCCAGCCGCTCCGCATTCAGCGGGGGATCGGCGTCCCCGCCGGCAGCTACGATCTCTATATCGTCCTGCACGAACGCGCCGCGGCGCCGGTCCCCGGGGCGCCGCCGGCCGCCGCCGCGCCGGGTGGAAAGACCGCCCTTCTGAAGCAGCCGCTCGACGTGCCGAACTACGGCGCCGGCGAGTTCTCCACGAGCACGGTGATCCTGGCCGACCGCGTGGACCAGTTGCCGGTGGCGATTTCCCCCGACGCCCAGTCGGAGCATCCGTACGCCTTCGGGTTGACCGAGATCATCGTCTCCCCGGACCACAAATTCAAGAAAGAGCAGGAATTAATCATTCTGCTGCAGATCTACAACCCGATGCTGACGCCCGAGAAGAAGTTCAACCTCGAGGCCACCTACACCTTCTACAGGCAGGACGCCGGCACCGAGAAGCGGTTCAACAGCACCGAGCCGCAGGTCTTCAGCTCGGAGACGATGGGGGCGGGGTTCGACCCCTCGGGGAACAGCAGCATCCAGGCCGGCCAGGGGGTGCCCCTCCAGAGCTTTCCGGACGGGTCTTATCGCCTGGAAATCAAAATTACGGATAAACTAAGTACGAAGGTTCTGACGCAGACCGTGAGCTTCACGGTGACCCCGTAACGAAGATTCGCCTCGAGGCGCCGGGCGGGCGCCCCGGCGGATCTTTGATACCTGGACGGCCGCGGCTGAGAACAGCCTTTGAAAGCCGAAGACCTGTGGTCTCGACCGCGGCTTGGAAGATGTCGAACGGAGGGTATCCAATGGCGCGCCTGAGCGGGTTCCTCGCGGCGGCGGCGATCGTCGGATCGACGGTGGCGTCGTTGTCCGCCCAGACGCCGGCTGCCCGGCCTGCCGCGTTCACTCCCGTTCTTCAGGCTCAGCAGGCGCGTGTCGCCATCGGCACCATTCAAGGTTTCGTCAGCGACGAGCGCGGCGGTCCGCTGGCGGGCGCCTTCGTGTCGGCGCTCGGCCTGACGCCGTCGATGGCCACGACCGACGCACGCGGCCGCTTCGTGATCCAGCCGCTGGCGCCGGGCAACTACGCGCTACGCGTGCATCTCGCCGGGTTCGCGGCGAGCCGGCGCGAGGGCGTGCGCGTGGGTCCCGCGATCGTCGACGTCGCGCAGATTCAGATGCGCCGTCTCGCGGACAGTACCTCCCCCCTGCCGGGGCGGCCGATCCTCACCGCCGGCGTGTCCCTTCCGTCGGGCGAGAATCCTTCCGTGGACGGGGACAACCACACCGAGACCGCCTGGCGCCTGCGCCACATCAAGCGCGGCGTGCTGAAGCAGGATGGCGGCGTGGTGTCGATCGCGGATGCCGCGCGCGATGCCCATCCGGTCGCCGCCGACACGCCGTCGATCTTCGGCCGGGCGATCGACAACGCGGCGAACATGGCCGCGTCGTTCTTCACCGCCACGCCGTTCACCGGCGAAGTCAATTTCCTCACCACGTCGGCGCTCGGCGCGGGGCCGCTGCTTTTCAGCGACTTCGTTCCGCGCGGGGTCGCCTACATGTCGATCGGCGCGCCCGCGGCGTCCGGCCGGTGGGACGTGCGCGCGTCGATGAGCCAGTCCGATGTCTCGGCGTGGGTGCTCGCGGGTTCGTTCACGTCCCGGATTGC
>JANOJK010000970.1:0-1824 GCA_031408165.1 Acidobacteriota bacterium
TGACCCAGGGGGCGGCGAGCGGCGCGCTCACGACCGCGGGCCTGGGGGTGGGAACCGCCACGGCCGTGTCGAACGCGTTGGTGCCGATCGGATCGGTGGTCAGCCAGAGCGTGGCAGCAGGGTCGTTCGCACCGGTCGGTACCAGCGTCAATCTCGTCGTCTCGAGCGGCGTCACCGTGCCGGCAGTCGTCGGTCAGACCGAGGCCGCGGCGCGTTCGCTGATCACCGGCGTCACGGGCCTGAGCGTCGGAGCGGTGACGATGGCGTCCAGCAGCACCGTCGAGTCCGGAGACGTGATCAGCCAGAGCCCCGCCGGCAATTCGAACGTGTCGGGAGGCGCGAGCGTTGCGCTGGTCGTGTCGTCCGGGCCGCCTCCGGCTCCACCGGCCGCCGCCACGGTCGACAAGGTGATCACCGTCTACGGGCAGGGAACGCGCACGACCCCGGCGTTCAGCACGTCGGGCCCTGGGGAGCTGCTGCTGGCATTCGTCGGTTCCGATGGTCCGAAGTCCAACCCGCAGTCGGTGACCGTCACGGGCGCCGGACTGACGTGGACGCTCGTCAGGCGGGCCAACGCGCAGGCGGGCACGTCGGAGGTGTGGCAGGCGTTTGCGACGAATCAGCTGACGAGTGTGACCGTCAGGTCCACGCAGTCGGCAGGCTCGTCGTACGGGCAGGCCTTGACGGTCGTCGCGTTCAGGAACGCGATCGGCGTTGGCGCCTCCGCAGTCCGCAGCGCCTCCAGCGGGGCCCCTTCCGTGTCGCTGACCACGACCGCGGCCCGATCGCTCGTTTACGGGGCGGGCAACGACTGGGATAACGCCGTCGCCCGGACGGTGGGCCCGAATCAGACGCTGGTACAGCATTGGGTCGATTCGAGGGGGAATGACACGCTCTGGGTCCAGCGGATCTCGACGCCGATCGCCTCGCCGGGGACACCCGTGCAAGTCAACGACACGGCGCCGACGACGGACAGATGGAACCTCGTGGCCGTGGAGATTCTGTCGAAATGACGGACGTCGCCCGCCGGCGGCATCCCCATCGCGTTTGATCTGCACGAAGAACCCCGCGCCGGGCACTCCCGGTGCGGGGTCTCGTCGTTCTGGCGCAGGTTCAGGCGACTGCACGCACTGCACGTCGACGCAGACAGTCAGCGCCGGGTGGTCCTTAGAGCGCGCTACAAAAACCCTGCGAACCGCTGCAGTTCGTCGCCGCACTCCAATCGTGCGATTCGAGCCGGGTCCCTGGCGGATTGCCAAACCCTAACGACTACAGAGGACCAATCAGTGCCAGCGTTCGTTCGACCTACAAGGCGGCGAGTTTAAGTTAACTGGCACCGTCACCGCCTGTTTCGCTACAATCTGCATCCGGATTGGCGCTTGCCGAGAACTCGCTGGCAGGACGTGGAGCAGTAGCCCGCCGGACGACCACAACCGGCCGACTGCCGGCGGATTTTTGGAGATTCCCCGATGGCAGATTCATCGAACGACACCCTACACGGCAAGAGCATCATGCCGAGCCTCACGGTCGACAACCTGCAGCGGAGTCTGGATTTCTTCGTCGGCCTGGGCTTCACGATCGAAGACCGGTGGGAAGACAAGGGCGTGCTGCTTGGCGTCATGCTCAAAGCCGGTGACGCCCGGCTCGGGCTCAGTCAGGACGACGGTAAAAAGGGGCGCGATCGAGTCAAAGGGGTCGGGATGCGGCTGTACATCGAGGCCGACGACAACATCGATGAAGTCGCCGCCCGTGCCAGGCAGGCTGGCGTCGCCCTGACGACGGAGCCGCACGATACAGAGTGGGGCGCCCGTGCGTTTGACGTCA
>JANOJK010000136.1:0-7150 GCA_031408165.1 Acidobacteriota bacterium
CAGTTCGTGATCGCAGGGACCCTGGCAGGAACGCTGGCACTAGGAGGGACCGCGCTCGCGCAGCAAACGCCTCCGCCGCCGGCTCCCACGCCCAAAGCTGCGCCGGCCGGCGGTCAGGCGGAAAAGCCGGCGCCGAAGCCGCGTGCCCGATCGTCCAGCACTGGGGAGAACGCCCAGGGCGGCCACGCCGGGCCGAACGCCCAGCCGAATACGACTGAGAACCCGGCCGCGACCAGCACCGCGATGGCGCTCGGGACCGTCCGCGTGCCGAAAGGCCTCAAGGCGGACGGCAAGGAGCTCCCCGCCGGCACCTATCAGGTACGTTTGACGGCCGACGAAGCGAAACCTGACGCGAAGGGGAGCAGCGAAGTCCTGGAGCGCTGGGTGGAATTTGTACAGAAGGGCGAGGTCAAGGGACGCGAGGTCGTGTCGATCGTGCCGGCCGCAGAAGCCAAGCTCGTCCAGAAGGACACCCCGCCCCGCTCAGGCGCCTCCAAAATCGAGACGCTCAAAGGGGGCGACTACATGCGCCTCTGGATCAACAAGGGCGGCAACTACTATCTGGTGCACCTGCCCAAGGGATAGCCCTAGAGCGCCATCACATCGAACTGTTCGTGATGCAGGTGCGCGTCGGGCCGGATCGTGACCGGCCTGCCGAGCACCTGCTGCAGCTCGCGCAGCACCGCGCTCTCCTCTTCCTTCAGCGCCCGCGCGATGTCCGGGTTCACCCGCAGCAGCACGCCCTGCCCGTCGAGTTCCGCTCCCACCTTCCGTAGCTCCGTCAGGATTTCGAAGCAGATCGTCGCGCTCGATTTGATCGACCCCGATCCCGAGCAGTACGGGCACGGCTCGGTCAGCTGGCGCTCGAGGCTCTGCTTCACGCGCTTGCGCGTGATGATCACCAGGCCGAAGTCCGAGACCTGCAGTGCCTTCGACGGCGAGCGATCCTTCCGCAGCTCCTTCTCGACTTCCTGGAAGACCCGCTGGCGGTTCTTCTTCTCTTCCATGTCGATCAGGTCGAGGACGATGATGCCGCCGAGATCGCGCAGGCGGATCTGCCGGACTATTTCCTTCACGGCCTCGAGGTTGGTCTTGACGATGGTGTCTTCGAGCCGGCCGCTCGACTTCTTCCCGACGTATCGTCCCGTGTTGACGTCGATTGCGACGAGCGCTTCCGTCGGGTTGATCACGAGGTAGCCGCCCGACTTGAGCCAGACCTTCGGGCGGAGCGCCTTGTCGATCTCCGCCTGGATGCCGTACTCCTCGAAGATCGGGAACTCCTTCGTGTACATCTTGACGCGCGGCAGGAGCGCCGGCATGATCCGCTCGACCAGCACGACCACCCGGCGGTGCTCCGCCTCGTCGTCCAGCCGGATCGCGGTGTAGTCGTCGGTCAGCATGTCCCGGAGGAGCTTGGTGACGAGGCTCTGCTCCTGGAAGAGCACCGCCGGGGGCCGGCGGTTCTCCATCTTCCGGCGCACCTCGGTCCAGATTTCGTGGAAGTACGACAGGTCGCTGACGATGTCGGCATCTGACCGGCCGCTTGCCGCGGTGCGGACGATCACTCCGCCGGTGAAGCCGTGCGTCTCGCGGAACTGCTTGACGATGTTGCGGAGGCGCGCGCGCTCCTCGCGCGACTCGATCTTGCGCGACACGCCGACGTGGTCCACCGTCGGCATGAAGACGAGGAACCGGCCGGGCATCGTGACGTGGGAGGTGAGCCGCGCCCCCTTGGTGCCCAGCGGTTCCTTGACGACCTGCACCAGGATCTCCTGGCCTTCCTTCAACAGGTCCTCGATTTTGGCCTGGGGCTGATCGCGATCCCGGTCGCCCCTCGACGATGCCCGGGCCGACCCGGAGCCTCTCGACGGGTCGCCGCCGCTGCGGGCTTCCGAGGCCCGTGCCTGCGCCGGAGTCTCGGCCGCAACCGGGGCCGGAAGCTCCAGCCCGTCGGCGGCGCCGCCATCCCCCGCGAGCGGCTCCGGCCCGTCGTCGCCGCGTGTCGGCTTCGACGAGATCTCGCCGGAGTCCGCGAGGAGCGAGGGGCGGGCGGCTGGGGAGGACGCCGGCAGCTTCTTCGGCTCGTCCTCGTCCTCGTCATCGCCGGCGAGCCGCTCGAACTCCTCGACGGTATTGATGACTTCAGTGACGTAGAGAAAGGCGTCCCGTTCGAGCCCGATGTCGATGAACGACGACTGCATCCCGGGCAGGACCTTCGAGACCCGCCCCTTGTAGATGTTGCCGACGACGCCGCGCTGATTCTCGCGCTCGATGAAGATCTCGACGACCTGGTCGTCCTCGAGGATGGCGACGCGCGTATCGTGCGCGCCCGAGGAGATAATCATCTCCTTGTTCATGGACACAACTCCCGCCGCGGAACACGCGCCTGCTCTTGCCGCGGAACACGCGGAGTACTCGGCACAGCAACAGGAGCGCGGCCGTCGAGCGCGCCCACAGTTGTTGAGCCCTGTCCGTGTCCTTCGCGAATTGCGCGGCCGTATTCAACGGCACTAATTAGTAAACCTTCTCATCCGCACGTTGAGGATGAGGCCAAAGCCCGCGAGCGATGCGATGAGGGACGAGCCGCCGTAACTCATGAGCGGCAGCGTGATCCCCTTCACCGGCGCGAGGCCGGCCGACATCGTCACGTTGTAAATCACCTGGAACGCAAACCCCGAAATGATGCCTCCCACCAGATACGCGCCGAGGCGGTCTTTCGCCAGCCGGGCCGCCTCGAGAGAACGCAAAATCACGAACAGGTACAGGCCGAGCGCGGTGAGCACCCCGATGAAGCCCTGCTCCTCCGCGAGGACCGAGAAGATGAAGTCGTTGTGGGCGACGGGCAGGAACTTGTACTGCCCCTGCGTGCCCTGCCGGAAGCCTTTCCCCGTGAGCCCGCCGGAGCCGACGGTCACCCGGGCCTGGATGGTCTGGTAGCCTGCCCCGCGCGGGTCCTGCTCCGGATCCATGAACATCTGGATGCGGGAGCGCTGGTAGTCTTTGAGCGCGAACTTCCAGGCGATCGGAGCGGCGAGGACGCCGATGAGCGCCAGCACGCCGAGGAGGCGGAGGCGCAGCCCCGCGAGGAAGGCGACGCCGATGAACACCGGGATGAGCGTCACCGCCGTGCCGAGGTCGGGCTGCTTGGCGATGAGGATGAGGGGAATGGCGGTGAAGATGCCGCCCAGGATGAGATCGCTGGTCTGCTTCGCGCCGCGCCGGTTCTCCGCGAAGTACATGGCCAGCAGCAGTGCGATGCCGATGCGGGCGAACTCGGATGGCTGGAGGTGGAAGGGGCCGATCGGAATCCACCGCTGGCCGCCCATCTGCGTCTGCCCTTTCACGAGCACGAAGATGAGCAGCACGAGGAGCGATCCGTAGATGAACAACGAGTGCTCGGCCAGTATGCGGTAGTCGACCGCGAGGCAGACGAGCAGCGCAATCAAGCCGAGCCCGAGCGCGTAGAACTGCGTCCACACCTGGACCGAGGCGCGGCCGCCGGCCGGCGCGGTCACGCTGTAGATCATCGCCACGCCGATGCCGGACAGGAGGACGATGGCGCCGAGCAGGAGCCAGTCCACGTGGAAGTACAGGCGGCGTTCGAACATGGCTACTGCTGTCCGCCCGCCGTGCCCGGGCGGGCAAAGGAGTCGCTCATGTCCAGCCGCATCTGCTCGCGCGTCGGAGGCGGCGGAAGCGGCCTTCCTTCCTTCTTCGCGAAGTAGGTCTCGAGGATGTGCTTCGCCACCGAGGCGGCGTTGGCGCTGTGGATCCCGTGCTCGAGGAACACCACGCCGGCGATCTCCGGGTTGTCCCGCGGCGCGAAGAAGGTGAACCACCCGTGATCGCGCAGATTCTTGGTGCTGAACCTGGCGGCGAGGCGCCCCTGGTTGGAGATCACCTGCGCGGTGCCGGTCTTGCCGCAGACGTCCTTCCCGGCGATGCGCGCGCGCCCCGCGGTTCCGCCGCCGTTCACGACGAGCCACATGCCGTCCCGGATCGCCTGCAGCTTCTCGGCCGTGACGACGACCTTCGACTGCGGCGGCGGGGGCGGAACCAGCTTGAGCCCGTTGCCGTCGTCGATCGCCTTGACGAGATGCGGCGTGACCCGGGTCCCGCCGTTCGCCAGCGTGGCGGTATAGACGGCGAGCGAAATCGGCGTCACCGAGACCTGGCCCTGGCCGATCGAGACGGAAATCGTCTCACCCGCGTACCACTTCTTCTCTTTCGTGTTCTGCGCCTTCCATTCGGTCGACGGCACCAGCCCCTGGACCTCGTTCGGAAGGTCGATTCCCGACTTCACGCCGAGCCCGAACAGCGTCGCCCACTTGTTGATGCGGTCCACGCCGAGCATGTTGCCGACCGTGTAGAAGTAGACGTCGCACGAATGCGCGATCGCCAGCCGGAGGTCCACCGACCCGTGGCCCCCCTTCTTCCAGCACTTGAAGTACCGGCCGTAGAAGGATTGGCCGCCGCTGCAGTGTACGCGGAACTCGGGCGTGACGACCCCTTCCTCCAGCCCGGCCAGGCCGACCGCCATCTTGAAAATCGAGCCCGGCGAGTAGCGTCCCTGGAGCGCGCGGTTCTGCAGCGGCTTCAGGTCGTCGGTGTTGAGCGCCGCCCAGGCGGCGCGGTCGATCCCCGCCGCGAAGGCGTTGGGATCGTAGGCCGGACGGCTGCTGAACCCCAGCACCGCCCCGTCGTTCGGATCGAGCACGACGGCGGCGCCGTTGAAGCCGGTGGCGGCGAACCCGTCCTCGATCGACTTCTGCACGTCGGCATCGATCGTCAGCTGCAGCGGACGCCCCATCGTCGGCAGGTGTTCGTCGAGCTCCTTGACTTCGCGGCCGACGCTGTTGACCACGACGGTCTTGTTACCGTCCACGCCCATCAGTCGCTTGTTGTAGGCCAGCTCGACACCGGCCTGCCCGACAATCGATCCCGCCTCGACGCCCTCGTACTCCGCGCGCTGCAGCTGCCCTTCGGTCACCTCGCCCACGTAGCCGAAGAGGTGCGCCGCCATGTCGCTGGCGGGATACCGGCGGGACGGCACCTCCTGGTGGAACACGCCGGGCATCTCCAGACGCCGCGCCAGCATCGCCGCGACCTGAGAGCGCGTCGCGTTCTCGAGCAGGACGATCGGCCGGTAGATCGGGTCCCGACGATGGCGATTGACGGTCTCGCGCAGCTCGGCCTCCTCCACGCCGGTCGCGGCCGCCAGCCGCCGCAGCACCTCGGGGAGGTTCTTCGTCTGCTCCCGCACGAGGGCGATGTTGAGCGTGCTCTGGTTTTCGACGAGGACCCGGCCGTCGCGATCGAGCAGGACGCCGCGCGGCGCGGGCAGCGGGAGCTTGCGGGTGCGGTTGTTCTCCGCGGTCTCGAGGAACTTCTGGTGCTGGGCGATCTGGAAGACCCAGAAACCGACCGCGAGCGCGGCGAACACCACGGCCACGAGGTACTGCAGGACCGACAGCCTGAGCGTCAGGCTGCGGCGGTCGTCGGGCATCAGGTTGGTCGCCATGGTTCAGAACCGTTTCCTGCCGAATGTGCCGCGGCTCATCCGCCGGCGCTGCATCGCGTCGGGGCCGCGCTCCACGAGTAAAAACGCCGCCACGCCGACCAGGCCGTTCACGAGCGCCTGGATCATGGCCGCCGAGTACGGCAGCCCGAACGACCGTCCGCCGATGAGCGCGTGCAGCCCCTCGAACATCACTTCGTGCACGAACGTCGCGGCCACGAACATGACGAGCCTGGGCACCGTCGTCGAGAGGTTGAACTGCGCGCCGAGGACGCCGACCGCGAAGCCGACGACCGTCTTCGTCATCCCGCCGATTCCGACGATCCCGCCCGCGAGCGCGTCCTGCACCAGGCCGCCGATCGTCCCCGCGAGCATCCCGCTGACCGCGCCGTACGCCAGAGCCAGGTACACGACCGCCACCAGGACCAGGTTCACCGCGATCGTACCGCCGACCATGAGTCCCGAGAGCGTCGTCTGGAGCATGAGGGCCGCCGCGAGCGCAATCAGGACGACCGCCGTCTTCACTTGGCGTCCTCGCCGCGGGCAGCCGCCCGTGGCGGTACCAGCACGACGAGCACTTCCTCCAGGGCCGAGAAATCCACCGCCGGCCTCACCATGATCACGCGGTAGAGCCCGCCGCCCTGCTCCGAGCGCTCGACCCACCCGATCCGGTACCCCTTGGGATAGATCCCGTCGATGCCCGAGGCCACCACGTCGTCTCCCGCCTTCACGTCGGCGAGATTGGAGACCAGGTCCATCCTGAGCGGCGGGTTCGCTTCCGCGCCGAGGATCATCCCGCCGGCCCTGGTACGTTCCGTCAGCGCGCCCGCGGCAGCGTTGCGATCGGTGATGAGCTGCACTCTGGCGGCGTGCCGCGCCACCGGCGCGATGACGCGCCCGACGATGCCTCCCGGCGCGATGACCGCCATGTCCGCCAGAACCCCTTCGTCGCTGCCGCGATCGATGGTGACCGACCGGAGGACCGAGTCCTGGTTCCCGGCAATCACTTCCGCCGCCAGCGTCGGCAACGTCCCCTGGGTCTGCAGGTTGAGCAGCGCCTGCAGTTGCTGCGCGCGCGTCGCGAGCGCGTGCTCCTGCTGCAACCTGACCTCGAGGTCCGCTACCCGCCGCTTGAGCCCCTCGTTCTCGGCGCGCACGCCGCGCAGCGCGATGTAGTCGCTCCAGCCGTTGCGCCCCAGGTTCAGCGCTGACGCGGTCCCGAACTGGACCCGCGAAAACAGCTCGAACGTCACCGCGTGCAGCACCTTGGAGCCGCTCCGGGTCTGCACCTGCGCAGACACCAGAATCACCTGCGCCATCATGACGGCGAGGAACAGGTAACCGGTCCGCTTACGGATGTCTAGCACTCAGGTCCCGGAGTTCGAGGACCGAGGTCCGATGGCCGAGGATCGTTCGCGGGCAACGCCGCGTCCGCCCCTCGATCTTCGCCCATCGATCCTCGAGGTCTCGTTAGTCAATCGATATCTTCCGCAACAGATTGAAATCCGACAGCATCCGGCCGGCGCCGAGGACGACCGACGACAGCGGGTCTTCCGCCATCGCGAGCGGCAGGCCGGTTTCCTCGCGCAACCGTTTGTCGAGGTTCTTCAGCATCGATCCGCCGCCCGTCAG
>JANOJK010000978.1:0-4167 GCA_031408165.1 Acidobacteriota bacterium
GTGTTCGGCGCGCGTCCCGTGCAGGGGCGCATCCTCCAGCCGATGGACGATTCGCTCGGCGCGGCCCCGGTGGTCGTGGCGAGCTATGGTTTCTGGCTGCGCCGCCTTGCCGCTGATCCGTCAGTGGTCGGCCGCCAGATCTGGCTCAACGGCGTGCCCACGACCATCGTCGGCGTCGCACCACGGTCCTTCACCGGCATGACCGATCAGCCGCCGGCGTTCTGGGCGCCGTTCGCTTCGTACCACGTGCTTTACAGCGGGTCGCCGCTGACGCGTACGTCGCCGGTCGAGGTGAACGTGTATGGGCGCGTCCCGCCCGGGGCGACGCGCCCGCAGGCCGAAGCGGCGCTCGGGGCGGTCGCCGCGGCCGCCGCGACGACGGCGCCGGGCATCGGCGTGACCTCCGGCGTGCGGCTGGATCCCGCGGGGTCGCCCGCTGCGCGGGTCGAGGGCGGCGGCGCCATCCTGGCCCTCGTCATGACCATCGTCATGACCGTCCTCGGTCTGGTCGTCCTGCTCGCGTGTGTGAACGTGGCGAACCTGCAGCTGGCAAGCGCGATCGCGCGCCGCCGCGAGTTCGGCGTCCGCCTGGCGCTCGGCGCCGCGCGCGGGCGCATCATCCGCCAGCTCGTGACCGAAAGCCTCGCGCTCGGCCTCGCCGCGGGAGCCATCGCGCTGCTGCTGACCATCTGGCTCGGCCCCACGCTTGCGGCCGTGGTCCGCCTCCCGGTCACGGTGGACCTGACGCCCGACGTGCGCGTTTATCTCTTTCTCTCGCTGGTGTCGATCGCGGCCGGCATCGGCGCCGGGCTGGCGCCGGCGCGGCACGGCACGCGGGGCGACCTGCTGACGCCGCTCAAGGGGGACGGGCCGGCCGCCGGGTCCGGGCGGCCGAGCCGGATGCGCGCGACGCTGATCGGCGTGCAGGCCGCCGCGTCGCTCGTGCTGCTCGTGCTCGCCGCGCTGCTGACACGCGCGACCATCAGCGCCACGCGGGTGGACATCGGCTTCGACGCGCGGCCGCTGGTGTCGATCTCGCCGCAGTTCGTGCGGGAGCGTTACGACGCGGCGAAGACGCAGGCGTATTGGGACGTCGCGCTCGAGCGTCTGCGCGGACTACCAAACGTCGGGGCGGCCTCGCTGACGCTTCATCCGCCTTATGGAGGAGGCCGCACCGTGAGCAACCTCGAGCGGAACGGCGTTACCTACGAAACCTACTCGCACGAAACGCTGTCCGACTACTTCTCGACGATCGGCCTGCGCATCGTCCGCGGCCGTGCCTACAGCCCGGCGGAGGTCACGTCACGCGCGCGGGTCGTCGTGATCAGTGAAACGCTGGCGCGCGACTTCTGGCCTGGTCAGGATCCAGTGGGCCAGACGCTCGCCCCCTTCGACGGCTCGAACGACATCGTCATCGGCGTGGCCTCGGATGCGATCACGGCGCACCTGCGGGAGCGCAGCGCCGCCGCGCTCTACCGGCCCTTGAGCAGCGCCGGTGGCGCGAGCATAGTGGTGCGAATTGGAGGAGGCTCGCCGGAGGCGCTCGTGCCTGCGATTCGCAACACGCTGCAGCCGCTGGATCCCAACGTGCGCCTCGAGATCAGCCTGGTTGCGTCGGGCCTGCAGAACGAGCTCGAGGAGCCGCGCATCATGGCGACGCTCGCCGGCGCGCTCGCGATGCTCGCGCTGGCGCTGGCGATTGTCGGCATCTACGGCGTCACCACGTTTGTCACCGGCCAGCGGACGCGCGAGATCGGCCTCCGCATCGCGGTCGGCGCCAGCCGCGCCGACGTCATGCGCCTTCTGCTGTGGGACAGCCTGCGTCCCGTGGCGATCGGCCTCGCGGCCGGAGCCGGCGTCGCGCTGCTGGCCGGCCAGCTGTTCGCAGGCATTCTCTATGGTGTAGGCGCCCGCGATCCGCTGGCCTTCGCGAGCGCGAGCGGGGTCCTGCTGGTATCGGCCGCCGCCGCCGTCTTCGTTCCCGCCCGGCGCGCCGCGCGGGTGGACCCGGCATTCGTGCTGCGGCAGTCGTAGGGGTCAGGGGGGAGGCGCGATGTTCGGGATCCGCGGCGACGGTGCCTGGACGGCTAGTGCGAAACAACTCTGCGCTGCCGGGGTCTAACAGGTTGCTGAAAAAGCGCCAACCTGAAGGCAAAAGGTAGAAGGCAAAATGCAGAACATGTAGATTTGCGGCGCGATCTCAGTGTCCTGCCTTCTGCCTTCTGCCTTGGCAGCTTCGCGTTTTCATCAGCCTGCTAACTAAGCGGCCGAGGCCTCATGCGATCGCTGATCTCGTAGAGTGTTTCCAACCGCCGCGACGGAAGCCACACCCCGGCGGGGGAAGAATGCGGGAGCGGCTCCCCGCCATGTATTATCGGGCCTCCTTCGGGAGGCAGTTCATGAGAAAAGCGGTCAGTCTTCTATCGCTGGTGATGCTCGCCGGCATCCTCGCAGTCGCTCAATCGACTCCGGCGCCGCAATCACCGCAATCATCGCAAACCGGATTCTCCCCGGAGCGTCTGGCACGCATCGACCGCGTGCTGCAGCAGTACGTGGACGAGGGGCGCATCGCCGGTGCGGTGGCGCTCGTGCTTCGAGACGGGCGGCCGGTCTATGAGCGGGCGATTGGGTGGAGTGACAAAGAAGCCGGGCGGCGTATGGGAAGCGATACCGTCTTCCGCATCGCGTCGCAGACCAAGGCGATTACGAGCGTGGCCGTCCTGTCGCTCGTAGAGGAGGGGAAATTAGGCCTCAGCGATCCCGTCAGCCGCCTCATCCCCTCCTTTGCCAAGACGACCGTGGCCGTGCGGAACGACACCGAACTGACGTTCGTGCCGGCCAAACGCCCCATCACGATTCGAGATCTCCTGACGCACACTGCGGGCGTCTCCTATGGGACCCAGCCGCACATCGCCGCGCTCTACGAGGCCAAAGGCCTGGGACCGGCTGCGGGGAATGGATGGTATACCGCCGACAAGAACGAGCCGATCTGCGAGACGATGGAACGGATCGGCACCCTGCCGTTCATGGCACAGCCAGGCGACGCCTGGGTCTACGGCTACAACACCGACATCCTCGGCTGCCTCGTCGAACGAGCATCCGGGTTGCCGCTTGACGAGTTCATCCGCACGCGGATCAGCGAGCCGCTAGGGATGAAGGACACGCGTTTCTTCCTGCCGATGACGGAGCGGGATCGCCTGGCGGCGGTGTATTCGAGCGGAAGTGACGGGCCGATCACGCGGGCACCGGAGGGCTCGAAGGGACAAGGGCACTACGTCGATGGCCCGCGCCGAAGCTTCGCGGGTGGGGCCGGGCTGCTCTCGACCGCTCGCGACTATGCTCGATTCCTGGAGATGATTCGCAACGGCGGCGTCCTGGGTTCCGTTCGCATCCTGGCGCCCCGTACGGTCGCACTGATGACCACGAATCAGGTCGGCTCCTTACACTCCGCGACCGGCCTCGGGTTTGGTCTGGGTTTCGGAACGACGGACCGATTCGGCGCGAATGGTATGGATTCAGTGGGCGCGTTCGGATGGGGCGGAGCGTATGGCACTCTGGATCGCGTCGACCCTCAGGCGCGACTGGTGATGGTGCTGATGATTCAGCTCATGCCCAACCGCACCGACATTGGAACCAAGTTTCCAACCCTCGTCTATCAAGCGTTGACGGAGCCGCCCGCCAGGGACGGACGTTGACGGCCAGGCACTCGTTCGCGAATGGGAATTCGGAGGCAGACCAATGAGACTTGCATTCAGCACCGCGGCGCTTGCCCTTCTGATCGCCGCGATCCCAGCGTCCGCTCAGACCCGGGCCGCCGACCGTGATGCCGTCCGGCTGGCCGCGCTCGATTATGTCGAAGGCATCTACGACGTTCAGCCCGAGCGAATCGAGCGCAGCGTGCATCCGTCGCTCGTGAAGCGCGGGTTTTGCAAAGACACTGCCGACGGACCTTACGTCGAGTCGCCCATGACCTACGACCAGCTGGTGCGCCTCGCGGGCAACTGGAACAAGGAGCGCAAGCGCGACATCTCGATCAAGGAAGTGACCGTGCTCGACGTCCTCGATCAGACGGCGGCCGCCAAGGTGACGGCGGCGTGGGGCATCGACTACATGCTGCTCGGCAAGTACGACGGCCGCTGGAAGATCATCGAGATCCTCTGGCAGAGC
>JANOJK010001000.1:0-9786 GCA_031408165.1 Acidobacteriota bacterium
ACGACGGGCCCCATCGCCCGCAGCACCGACAGGACGCGCTCGAGGTTCCCCTCCGTCTCGCCCACGTACTTCGACCGGAAGTTCTTCAGCATCAGGCACGGCACGCCGATCTCGCCGCTCACGCACTGCGCGAGGAACGACTTGCCGGTGCCGACCGGCCCGCAGAGCAGGTACCCCATGGGCAGCGTATCGAGCGCGCCGCGCTTGAGCAGCGCCGCGTCCTCGCGCAGCCTCGCCTTGGCCGCGTCGTGCCCGACCACGGTGTCGAGCGTCCACCGGGGCTCGATGAACTCGAGGAGCCCCCGGCACTGGCGCTCCAGGAGGCGCTTCTTCAACGATCGAAACACGATCGAGTCCAGGCGCTTGCCGCTCTCGCGCGCCGACTGGAGGAGGACGTTCAGGTCGGTGAGGGAAATGCCGGCGGTGAGCGCCGCCAGCTCGGTCGCGCCGAAATCCGAGAAGGTGGTGATCGGCTCGGCCCCGCCGGTGGCATTGATGAACGCCTCGCGCACCGTCACGGCGGGCAGCGGCACCTCGATCGTCGCGACGTGCGGGTTGCCGGTCAGCCGATCGCTCATGTCGGCCAGCTTCTCGTCGACCAGCACGAACGCCATGTTCAGCCGCTTGACGTGGGGGCTCATCGCCCAGTTGAGCGTCGTGACCAGCTGTGAGGACGACTGGAGATTCAGCCGCCCCGGCTCGCCGGACGGGAACACGTACGAGGCCTGGTCCATCACGAGCGCGAGGCTGAGCCGATCCTCTTCCGGCGCCATGATGTTGTGGCGGACGAAGCGGTCCAGCAGCGCGAAGGTCGCGGCGGGATCCTTCGGGAGCACGCTCAGGTCCCCGAGCTTCTTGTTGGCGAGCGTGACCATGTCCTTGAGCCGCTGCTCGTCGCGGCCGGCGAAGACGCGCAGCCCGCGTCCGAGGTCGTAGTGGAGCACGAGCGACCACCGGCCGAAGAGCTGCTCGGCGAGAAACTCCGCGAGCACCCCGTAGCGCGGCGCGCCCTCCTCGCCGACGCGGAACAGGTCGTAGGTGTTGCCGTGCAGCACGAACGCCGCGGTCGTGCCCGAGAAGTAGAGATCCGCCAGCTGTGACGCCCAGCCGGGAAACCCCGCCGGCAGGTTCGCCGGACGGCGCGGCATCGGATCAGGCGTCATGCCGGAGCACCTCGCGCAGGTCGGTTTCGAGAATGGCCGGCGCGTCCTGCAGCTCGTCGGCCAGCCCGGTCAGGTGCTGAAGCTCGCTCACCGCCTTCTCGGTCTGCCGCATGCTGTCGGCGGCCGAGTCAACCTGGCTGCTGAGGAAATCCGGATCCTGCCGGTTGACCGCCATCTCGGCGAGCGCCTGGATCTTCCCTTCGAGACGATCGAGCTCCACGGTCACGAACTCGGCGTTCTTCCTCGCGCGCCCGTAGTTGTCGAGCCGCAGCTCCCCCATGGCGACGCTGTCCTGCAGCGACTTGACGACGCGCTCGTCGCCGCCCGCCTGCGCCGCCACGAGCGACTGGCGCACGTCCGCGAGGCGGGAGGTCAGCTCCTTCTCGTTCATCGACTGGAGGAACCGATCGAGCGCGGCCTTGGAGCTGAGGAGGCGCAGGAAGAGCCACAACAGCCGATCGAGGCCCGGCGTGCGGATCTCTTCCGCGCTGCCGCCGGCGTCGCCCGCGGCGCCGCGCACGCCGGCCGCGATCCCGCGCATCTCCAAGCAGCGCGCGTGCAGTTGCTGGAAACGCTGGCGCGAGGCGCCCGGCAGCCCCTCGAGCATCGTCACCAGCGACACGCCCGTCGCCGGCGCGGCCGCGGTCCTGACGGCGCCGCTGCCCCTCCGGGCGGCGTGCACCTTGGCGTCGATGGCCGCGCGGAACCTCGGGATGGAGATCAGCCCGGTGAGATAGGTGAGCTCCCCTGCGCCGACGAGCGGCAGGAGCACCGGCGCCAACGGGGTCAACGCCGCCGCGACGGCGCTGCCCGCGAACAGCAGCAGGTTCCAGCGGAAAAAGAAGGCCTCCCTGAGATAGTCCGACATCGTGGCGCCGAGCGGCGCCGGGGGCGGAGCGCCGTCAGCCGCGGGCTTAGTCATCGCCCGCCCGCGTCGACGACGCCAGCGTGTCGATCAGGTCTCGAATCTCGAACACCCGCTCGACGAATTGCGGCTCGCGCTGCATCTCCTTGGGCGGGCGGTCGGGCGGCGGCACCGCCATCTCGCGGAGGATCGTGCCCGGCGCCGACGAGAACACATACACGCGGTCGCCGAGATACACCGCCTCCTCGATCGAGTGCGTCACGAAGAACACCGTCGCCTGCGCTTCGCGCCAGAGCTCCACGAGCAGCGCCTGCATGTGCATGCGCGTCGTCGGATCCAGCGCGCCGAACGGCTCGTCCATCAGGATGATCCGCGGCGACAGGATGAGCGTCCGCGCGATAGCGACGCGCTGGCGCATGCCGCCCGACAGCTCACTCGGGTATTTGCGCGCGTCGCGCGTGACGTCGAGGCCGACCTTGCCGATCCACTCGCGCGCCCGCTCGCGGCGCTCGCGCCCCGGCACGCCGCGGCATTCGAGGCCGAAGGCGACGTTGTCCTCCACGGTGCGGTTGTCGAACGACGTGTAGTCCTGGAACACCATGCTCCGGTCGGAGCCCGGTTGCCCGACGGGCTGCCCCCCGACCAGGACGGCCCCTTCGGACGCCGGATGGTGGGGCCGCAACCCGGCAATCAGGCGCAACACGGTGGACTTGCCGCAGCCGGATGGCCCCAGGATGGAAATGAACTCCCCCTTGCCCGACAGGTCCGGCACGGAGAAGTTCACGTCGCGGATGACCACGTGATTGCCGAAGCGTTTCGTCACGCCCTTGAAATCGACCACGTTGGGCGGCGGCACCGCCGGCGCCGCAGGCTGGGACACGGTTACTCCCCTGCCACGCGATGCGGGAACAGCCCGCGCTGAAACCAGAACAGCAGGCGGTCGATGCCGTACGCGAGCAGGCCGATGATCACGAGGATCAGGATGACGTGCTCCGACATGCCCCGGCGCTGGCTGGCCATCAGCAGATAGCCGAGGCCGTGCTGCGCGTTGATGAGCTCGGCGAGCATGATGTAGCCGAACGCCAGGCCGAACAGGTGCCGCAGGCTGCCGTAGATGTCGGGCAACGCGAGCGGGACCAGCACCTTCCGGACGATCTGCCAGGCCGAGGCGCCCAGCGTCTGCGCGGTTTCGACGTAGCGCTCCGGCACGCTCGTGATCGACGCCAGCGCGTCGGCATAGACAAACGGGATGCAGGCGATGAAGATGAACATCAGCTTCTGCGTCTCGTCGATGCCGAACCAGAGAATGGTGAGGGGGATCAGGGCCGCGATGGGCAGGTTGCGGCCGAAGAGCGCAAGCGGGGCGCCCGCCGCCTCGATCAGGCGCCACGATCCCGCCGCGATGCCGAGCGGCACTCCTACCAGCGTGGCCAGGCCGAAGCCGACGAGCACCCGTTTGAGGGTCGCGGCGATGCTCTGCAGCAACGCGCGATCGTTGAACAGGCTCGGAAAGCTGCGGACGACTTCGGCGGGGCTCGGAAGAATGATCGGCGAAACGATCCGATCCTCGGATCCAAGACCCGATGTGACCAGCCACCAGCCGAGCACGATGAGCCCGACCGCGGCGAGTCCGACGACCTGCCGCGTCACCCGGCCGGGCGGGATGCGCAGGGCGGGCAGCGATGGTGTCGAGGGGCGCCACATTACTTGGCGGCCGGCGCGGATTCCGCCGGGTACACCTTGACCTCTACCCGCCGGTTCTTCGCCGCGTTCTCCGGATCCGAGGAGTCCGCCGGCCGGTCCCAGCCGAGGCCCGCCGTTGCGAACTGGTTCGGCTGCAGCGACGGGAACTTCCGGAGAATCGCTTCCTTCACCGCGTTCGCGCGGTTCAGCGCCAGCTCTTGTACGAGGCTCTTCGGCACGCTCGCCTTCATCGACGCGTCGGTGTGCCCTTCGATGACGATTCGCGCGGCGCCGAACTGCCCCGCCACCTTCCCCACTTCCTCGACGATGAACGCGACGTTGGGATCGTAGGCCTCTTCCCGGTCCTTGCCGTCCACCGACCGCGTGATCTTCTTGTTGAGGTCCCACGAGTTCGGGAAGAAATGCACCACGACCGTCTTGGTCAGGATCTCGTTCTTCTCACCCTGGATGCTGCCGGCGCTCGCCGGGGCGAACTGGATGTCATACTCGTTTTTCTGCCCTGAGTACTTCGCTTCCGAGCCCAGCTTCTGGATGACGGAGAAGTCCATCACCTGGTCGAAGGGTGTCTGCTCCGTGACCACGTTGATCTTCTTGTAAAGGAAGTAGGCGGTGGCCCAGGTGCGCTCGAAGTTGGTCGGGTTGTTCTGGTTGAGGAAGAACTCGCGGTTCTCCGCGTAGTTGGTCGAGTGCGCGTCCCCCAGCATCCCGAGCGCGTCGCTCTCGGGAATCGAATAGCCCGTCGCCATCAGCTTCGCGACCTTCTGCTTCGCGTCCTGCACCTTCAGGTCCTGCATCGCGTCGAAGATGCCGCGGGTCAGCCCTTCGGTGATGTCGGGGTGGTCCTTGGCGAAGTCGGCGCGCGCGAACCAGACGTCGGCAATCAGCTTGTTCGCCGTGCCGGTCGACACCAGGATCTTGTTTCCCTTCACCTTCTCGAGGTTGTAGATGTCGGGCGCCCAGGTCACGACGGCCGCCAGGCTCTTGTCGGCGTTGAACGCGGCGGCCGCCTGGAACGCGTCCTGCGTGAACTTGAAATCGACCTCCGCCGGCTGCACGCCCGCGTTGATGAGGGCGTTCAGCAGGAAGTAGTGCGACGGAGAGTTCTGCGCCAGGACGACCGTCTTCCCGCGCAGATCGGACATCGTCTTGACGACATCGCGGACGACGATGCCGTCGCCGCCGTTCGACCAGTCCACCTGCTGGAACACGCGCGGCATGACGCGCGAGTCCCTGCGCAGCCCTTCGAGGAACAGCGGGATCATGTCGAGCGTCGCCCAGCCGACGTGCAGGTTGCCGGCCGCGTACGCGTCCCGCATGGCGATCGGGTCGTCGATCAGCACGAGCTCGACCTTGAAGTCCTGGCCGCCCGGAGACTTCCAGACCTTGCCCGCTTTGAACCCGTTGTTGGCGTAGATGATCGGGCTCCAGCCCGCCCAGACGTTGATCGCGAAGCGGACCGTCCGATCCGCCATGGGCTTGTAGCTCGAGATCCCCTTGACCTCGGGGAGCTTGGTCGCGGCGACGTAATTGTACTCCTTGACCGTGGTGATCCCCGAGGTGTCGGGGGCCTCGGCGCCCGCCTTCATCTTGTTCAACTCGTCGGCGGTGAACTGCCCGACCTGACCGCCGGGCCCGATCGCGCCGTAGCGCCACAGCGCGAGGCCGACGAGCCCCACCACCACGACCAGGACCGCAACGTAGAACACCGGTTTCGGCTGTCCCTCTGCCATTTCTCAATGCTCCTGATCGGACTGCTAGCTGGTTTGTTTTTCGGTCGCCGGCCCGAGGTCTTTGGCGGCCTGCGAGACGGGGGTCGTGTCGGGGGACTTGATCCCGAGCTCGACTTCGAAATCGGTGAGCGCCTGCTCGGCGAGCTGCGACTGCATGCGTTCCTCGGCCTTGATGTCGGCAATGCCCTTCTCGGACAGGTCCGCCGCGACGCGCACCTTGCCACGGTTCTGATCGATCCGCTGCTGGATGACCGCCTCGATCTCCCCGAAGTCGGTCGTCAGGTTGACGTCGAAGGTTTCGGACAGCTTCGCGATCTCGGCCTCGGCGGAGCTCATCTTCAGCTCGGCGTCGTACTTCTGGATCCGCTGGCGCAGCTCGATCAGCTTCCCGTTCGCGTGCTGGATCTTCTTGAGGCTGTTGCCGTACGCCGTCTCGTGCATCTGGAGCTGGTTCTCGTTGGTCGCGAGCTCCTCTTTCGCCTTCTGCAGCTCGAGCGCGAACTTCGCCGCCGTCGTCCGATCGCCGGCCTTGAGGTACGCCTTGGTCTCAGCCTCCAGCTTCTGGACGTGCGATCGGTTCGCCGAGACCTGGCGGGTCACCCGCTCGACGAGCCCGCGGTACTGCTCGAGCCCGCCGCGCCCCTCCTTGAGCTGTTCGACGGCGCGGTCGTACTCGTACCGCATCTGCGCGATGGGGTCGGCCTCCCAGAAGATGTTGGCGACCTTGTTGATCTGCGCCACGAACGCGGACCAGAACTTGTGAAGAATCACGGGCTGTCCTCCTGCGCGTTACACACTCACCGGCGACCCTACTTCCGGCCCGGTTCCTTCTCGCTTCCGACCGCCTCGGCGAGGATCCTCCCCTGGTAAATACCGTCCAGCGCCTTGCGAAGTTCAGTGCCGCTGCCGGCGCCGATCACGTCCCCCCCGGCCTCCTTGAGGAAGGCGAACTTCTCGGGGCTGGTGTCGAAGGCGACGAAATAGACCTGCACGGTACCTTCGCTCTTGCGGAAGATCTCGCGCGCCACGTCGTCGGGATCCCGCCCGCTCGTGTTCTCGCCGTCAGTGACGACGAGCAGGTACTTCCGGAACACCCCCGCGCCATACAGGTCGGGCCGTGCCGCGCGCATCGCCTCGCCGATGGCCGTGCCCCCGCCCGGCCGCGGCAGGCTCGAGAGGGTGGCGCGGATGGCCGCGCGATCGTACGGCTGAATCGGGCGCAGGGTCCGGACGCCGCTCGAAAAGCTGTAAATGCCGATCTTGATCGGGAAGTCGGGCCGCTTCGCGACGAAGGCGTCGGTGGCGTCCAGCATGGCTGCGATGGCCTCCTGCGCGACCTCGGACTTTGCGCGCGAGTCCCCGGGCGCCGTTTCCTTCATCGAGCCGGACGTATCGACGAGGATCGCCACCGCGGCCCCGAGCCCCTCGTCCACCGTTGCCTGGTACGGCGCGGCGTCCTCCGCCACCCGGTCAGGGCGCCGGGCATCGCCGGCGCGGCGCACCTCGCACGCGCAGCACGCCAGCAGGAGCAGGGGCACGGCCAGCCTCACGGCCTGGGCGGCCCGGCGTTTCGGGAATTGTGGCATCGGCATGGACCCGGAGGGTACGTCGAGCAGTCTAGCGTCCGTGTGCAGCGGGATCAAGGACCCTCCGGCCAGTGGCGAATGGAGCACGGTGAATGGCGATTCTGCTCAGACGGCGCCCAGGCCGGTGTTGGCGCGGACGTTCAGCTCGCTGTACGCCGCCGACGCGTCGTCCTCCTGGGACCCGAGCAGCGTCCCCAGCACGGCGGCGAGGAACCCGAGCGGCACCGAGACAATGGCCGGATTGTCGAGGGGAAAGAGCGGCGCGCGCTGGATCAGGTGGCGTGCGGCAATCCCGGGCGCATCCACGCCCATCACCGAGGGGCTCACCACGATGAGGATCACGGCGGACAGCAGTCCCGTCAGCATCCCGGCGATCATCCCGGTGGTGTTGAAGCGGCGCCAGTACAACGTCAGCAGGATGGCCGGCACATTGGCGCTCGCCGCCACGGCGAAGGCGAGCCCGACGAGGAAGGCGACGTTCAGCGACCGCAGCGCGATCGCGAGGACGATCGCCAGCACTCCGATCACCGCCGCCGTCACGCGGGCCACGAGGACCTGCTCCCGCTCGTCTTCCTGCTGCTTCTTCACGACGGTGAACCAGATGTCGTGCGCGAACGCGGAGCTCGCCGCAATCGTGAGCCCCGCCACGACCGCGAGGATCGTCGCGAAGGCGATCGCCGCGACGAACGAGAGGAAGATCTCGCCGCCCACCTCGCGCGCCAGCAGCGGCGCCGCCAGGTTCTGGTTGGGCACGAACCGGCCGTTCGTGAGCAGCCCGATGCTGCCCTTCCCGACCAGCGTCGCGGCGCCGAACCCGAGAAACGTCGTCATGATGTAGAAGGCGCCGATGAGGATCATCGCCCAGACGACCGACGTGCGCGCCGCCTGCGCGGAGGGGACGGTGTAGAACCGCACCAGGATGTGCGGCAGGCCGGCGGTGCCGAAGATGAGCGCGATGCCGAGCGACATCAGCGACAGCGCGCCCCATCGCCCGTGGTAGTAGAGCCCGGGCTGCGTGAAGTCGCGGACAATCGCGGCCGATCCGTCGGGACACACGCCGAGCGCCGCCGCCCCCTCCGCGCAGAAGCTGCCGGTCACCGCGGCGATCGCGTCGAAGAACTCGAAGATCGAGAAATGGAAGCGCGCGAGGACCAGTACCGAGAGCAGGATCGTGCCCGTCATGAGGAGCACCGCCTTCACGATCTGCACCCAGGTTGTCGCCAGCATGCCGCCGAAAATGACGTAGACCAGCATCAGCGCGCCCACCCCCACGATCGCCGTGTTGAAGCCGACGCCGGGGACGAGCAGGCTCACGAGAGACCCCGCGCCGACCATCTGCGCGATCATGTAGAAGAGGCTCACGGTCAGCGTGGACGCGGCGGCGACGACGCGCACGACGGGACGGTGGAGGCGGAACGCGAGGACGTCCGCCATCGTGAACCGGCCGGTGTTCCTGAGCGGCTCGGCCACCAGCAGCAGGACGGTCAGGTAGGCGACGAGCCATCCGACCGAATACATGAACCCGTCGTAGCCGTAGAACGCGATCAACCCCGCGATCCCCAGGAACGAGGCCGCGGACATGTAGTCCCCGGCGACCGCCCAGCCGTTCTGGAACCCGGTGATCCGCCGTCCCGCGCTGTAGAACTCCGTCGTCGTCCCCGTCCGCCGCGACGCCCAGTAGGTGATGGCGAGCGTGATCGCGATGAAGATGAGGAACATGGCGAGCGAGGTGTTCACCGCCATCAGCGCCCTCCCCGCACGGTGCGGACGATGTCGTCGGCCATGCGATCGAAGGCGCGCGCGCGCCGCACGTAGGCGACCATGAGCGCCCAGGCCATGACGAACTGGGACAGGGCGAAGAGGTACGCCAGGTTGATCCGTCCGACGACGCGCGTGCTCATCAGGTCGGGCCAGTACCCGACGAGCGCGGGCAGCGCGAAGTAGTAGGCGACGAAGAAGAGGCTGGCCGGAACGATGAACGCCCGTTTCGCGCGGACGAGGGCGCGGAACTGCGGGGTGCGCTCGATGGCCGCCCAGTCGGGGCGAGGTTCGGTCGGCATGTGTCCGGGAGTTTAATCGATGACCCTGCTACGATGGGCGGATGCCCAACGTGACCATCTCCCTGAAGCGCACCAAGTCCCAGCAGGAACAGGCGTGCGGGGTCTGCGGCGCGGCGTTCGTGCCGGTCGAGGACTCGGGCGCGCGCGTGTTCACGGTGAAGAGCGCCGACCAGGAGGCGCTCACCGCGCTCATGTGCGGCGGCTGCCATTCCAAGTGGTCCAGCGGAACGACCACGACGCTCAAGGCCACCCCAGTGTCGAATCCCTGATCCCTGATCGCTCATCCCGCATCCCTCATCCTGCATCCTGCATCCTGCATCCCGGATCCTCCATCCCGGATCCTCCATCCCGGATCCTCCATCCCGGATCCTCCATCCCGGATCCCTCATCCTGAACTCGCCTTCCGCGATGCGGGATCTTCGATCCGGGATGCAGGATTCAGGATTCAGGATTCGGGATACGGGATACGGGATACGGGATACAGGATGCTGGATGCTGGATGCTGGATGAGCGATCAGGGATCAAGGATTCGAAGCGGGCGTAAGGGAGTAGACAGTCTCTACCCATGGGTGTAGTCTATCTACATCCACATGGCGAAACGCACGCGTTACCAGAACCGCATCGAGCTGCTCCAGGGGACCCTCGACCTCCTCGTGCTGCAGACCCTCCTGTGGGGAC
>JANOJK010001017.1:0-3152 GCA_031408165.1 Acidobacteriota bacterium
ATGACGAGCGGCACCCGCAGCGTCGCTTGGTACACGAAGTAGCCGTGCACGTCCTCGCCGTGCTCTCCGAGCGCCTCGCCGTGGTCGGAGGTGACAATCAGCAGCGTGCGATCGAGCGTTCCCGCCTCGCGCAAGCCGGCCACCAGGCGGCCGCCGAGCTCGTCGGACCAGGCAACCGTGCCGTCGTAGGGGCGGTTCGCGTACTCCGTGGCGTAGCGCCCCGGCGGCCGGTACGGCGCGTGCGGGTCGTAGAGGTGCACCCAGGTGAAGGTCTTGTTCCTGCCCTTCGTTTTCATCCACGCGATGGCCTCGGCGACGACCAGGTCGCCAGGCTTCCGGTCCGCGCCGGCGTCGAACCGGTCGGAATACTGATCGAAGCCTCTCGCGAGGCCCGACTGCCGGTCGAGGACGGCTGAGGCGATGAACGCGCCGGTCGCGAAGCCCGCGCGCTGGAAGCGCTCGCTCAGGAGCGGCACGTCCGCGGCGAGCGGCGGCGAGATATTGTCGCGGACGCCGTGTTCGGCCGGATAGCGGCCGGTGAACAGCGACACGTGCGACGGGCGCGTCAGCGGCGCGTGGACGTCCGCCTGCGGCGCCCACGCCCCCTCGCGCGCGAGCCCATCGATATTGGGGGTCGCGACGTTCGCGGCGCCGTACACACCGAGCCGATCTGCCCGCAGCGTGTCGATGGTCACGATCAACACGTTCGTGGCGACGGCAGGCGCCGGTGTCGCCGGCGGCGCGCCGGAGCACGCCGTCGCGAGCGTCAATCCCAGGAACGCAAGCGCGTGTCGGATTATCGCGCTCCAATCATGCCCACGGGCTCACCCTTGCCGATCGGCGGGGTGCCGACGACGTAGAGGACGTGGCCGTCGAAGGGCGCGAGGATCTCTTCAATCGTCCTGCCATGGAAGTCGGTGATGCGGCCGATTCGCGACCCCTTCGTCACCGTACGGCCGCGCTCGACTTCGGCGTAGAAGATGCCCGTGACGCCGGCGCGCAACACCTGGTTGCGCTCGAAGAACACCGGGGCGGACACGGGATCCGGGCCGTCGGTTCGCATGCCGAGGTGCTTCATCAACCCCGCGACGCCGCGCTGGACCAGCTCGATCGACGCCTCGTCCACCACCGCCATCCCTCCCGTTTCCGTCGTCAACGCGGGCTTCCCTCGCGTGATCGCGGTGTTGGAGGTATAGACGGACGCGGCGGGATCGAGCGGGCGCTCCTTGTCCACCACGATGTGGTCCAGGCCGAAGGCGAGGGCCATCGCGCGCCCCGCCTGCGCGACTTTCGGGTCGCCGGTGGTGATCCAATAGCTGTATGGCCGCAGCGACTCGTTGCCGTCGCCGCAGTGCAAATCGACGACGTGCGTGGCGCGCGCGATGACTTCCCGGGTGATCGCGTCGGCGATGCGCTCGGAGATCGTGCCGTCAGCCTTCCCGGGATAGACACGATTCAGGTTCTTCCCGTCGATCGGCGAATAGTAGATCGTGCGCCCGAGGAACGACGGCGTGTTGGCGACGTGCACCATCACGATCGTGCCCTTCAGCGTCTTCGGGTCGATGCTATCGCGCATCCGCTGGAGCGCGACGATCGGGACGTACTCCATCCCGTGGGTGCCGGCGATAAGCGCCAGCACGGGTCCGGCGGATGCGCCGTTGATGACGGTGATCGGAATCGTCGTGCCTGCGTCGCCCTGCCGGGCGGCAACCTGGATCGTCCCGGCGGCGACGGTGCCCGGTGGGGCCGTCACGGGACCGACCGTAAAGGCTTGTTGCGCCAGGGCCGGCCGGGCCACGGCGAGCAGCAGCAGGATGAGCACGGCGCGCGGCATGCGGGACCTCCGCCGCGGATTGTACGGCAGATCGCAGGTCGGTCCGTTCTGCTAGAATCCGCCCACGATGGAAGCCCATGGCGACGAGGCCAGGCGCCGGCGCATCGGCGTGTCTTCGTGGAGCTTCCATACGCTCTTCGAGCGGAACATGGAGGATCCGGCGGCCACGCTCATGGACGTGCGCGATTTTCCCGAGATGATCGCGGACCGGTATCACGTCCACAACGTCGAAATCGTCCTGCCGCATTTTCTCGGCGCCGAGCCGTCGCTCGTGCGCGATTTCAAGAGCCGCCTCGAAAAGGCGCATTCACGGCTGGTCCACATGCCGCTCGATTACGGCGAGCTGTGGGACAAGCCGGCGATCTCGTCCACCGACCCGAAGGAGCGCGACCTGGCGATCGCGCTCTACAAGAAGGGCATCGACGCGGCCGCCGCGCTCGGGTGTCCGCTGGTGCGGTGCGATCCGGGGAAGGTGAACCTCGACGATCCCTCGCTCACGATCGACTCGTACAAGCAGCTTGCCGCGTACGCGCGCGGCAAGGGGATCAAGGTGGTCGTCGAGAACCACTACGGCAGCACCTCGGAGAAACCCGAAACCCTCGTCAGTATTCTCAATGCGGCGGGCGTCGGTTCGCTGCCCGACTTCGAGAACTTCCCTGACGAAGCGACGCGGGACCGCGGGCTCCGGCTCCTGTTCCCGATCGCCGGCGACGTGGCGCATGCAAAAATGCGACAGGGCCATGACTTCGCCCGCTGCATGCAGATCGCGAAGGACGCGGGGTTCAAGGGTATCTTCTCGATCGAAGCGGAATACGGCGGCGACCGATACGTGCAAGTCCAGAAGAGCGTGGATGCGCTGATAGCGCACCTTTAGAGGTCACAGCCATGGCAGACATCAATCGTCGGCAGTTCCTCGCCGCGGCGTCCGCCTTCACCATCGTCCCGCGGCGAGTACTGGGCGGGCCGGGTTACATCCCGCCGAGCGACATGATCCTGCTCGCACAGGTGGGCTGCGGCATGCAGGGGCAGCGGCAGGTCAACACCGGTTTCGTCCGGCGCCCGGAGCTGCAGTTCGTTGCGGTCGTCGATCCGAACCGCGACACGCAGAACTACGTCGACTGGTCGAACTTCGGGAACCGCAGTCGCATCCGGCAGTTCCTCGAGGACCCGAAATGGGGCGAGGGTGACACCGCCGGCGGCGGCGGCCGCGGCGGCCGCGACATCGCGCGCCAGATCATGGAGACCTACTACAGGAAACAGAACCGGCCGGCGAGCGGCATCCGCTCGTACGAAGACTTCCGGGAGATGCTCGAGAAGG
>JANOJK010001075.1:0-4389 GCA_031408165.1 Acidobacteriota bacterium
CGATCGGCTGGTGGACTGCTCGGGCGCCACGCCGTTCACCGGTCCCCGATAGCGATCGTCGACGAGCGCCACCGCGATGATCTTCACGAGATCGTGGAGATGAATCCACGGCAGGTATTGCTTGCCGGTTCCGATGGGTCCGCCCAGGCCAATTGCAAACGGCGGCAGCATGCGCGCCAGCGCGCCCCCGGCCCGGCCCAGGACCACCCCGGTTCGCAGCCGCACCACGCGCAGGCCCAGCGCTTCGGCCGGCTGCGCCGCGCGCTCCCACTCGCGGCAGAGCTGCGCGAGAAAACCGTCGCCGCTGGCCGACGTTTCCGTGAGGGTTTCTTCGCCGCGGTCGCCGTAACAGCCCACGGCGCTGCCCGAGATGAAGACGCCGGGCCGCGTTGTGGCCGCCGCCATCGCGCGCACGAGAAGGTCGGTCACGTTCACGCGGCTGTCCTCGAGGATGGCGCGACGCGCAGCCGTCCATCGGCCGCCCATCAGCGGCTCGCCGGCCAGATTCACGACCGCGTCACTTCGCTCGATCGCGCGCACGAGCACGTCGAACCCCGCGTCGGCCGAAACCAACTCGACCTCGGCGCCAAGCTGACTGCGCGCGCTGGCCTGCGATCGGACCCACGCGAGAACCGTGTGCCCGTCACGCTGAAGCAACGGGATCAGCGCACGACCAATGAACCCAGCGGCACCTGTCAACAGGACACGCATGTGAATCCTTCCTATATCCGTCGGGCGTCGTACGCCCAGTGGAGCACGGCCTGCCGTTGTTTTCTCCGGCACTCGAGGTCGCCCCGTTCGCAGTGGTTCCGAATGGCGGCGACGTGGCGCGTGATCGCACGCCAGCGTCGGATCTGCCGCACATCGTCGGCGCTTCGCCGGCCCATGTAGTAGCGGCAATACCACTGAAACCACCCGCGGGGATCCTGCTTGTGAATCCAGCCGTTGCGACGCCAGACCGCGAGCGACTGCGACGCATTCACCCCGAAACAGTTCAAGCGCCCATCGTGTCGCTCGGCGCACAACCTCGCGCCAGCGAACCAGCTCGTGGGAAACTCGCCCCGGCAGTCGGTCAGGTATTTCCCGCCGAAGACGCCAAGCCGCAGCATCTCCTTTGGCGTCAGGTCCGGCGTGAAGCCTGGCGCGAAGTTTCGGCCCACCGGTTCCGTGCGCCAATAGACATACCCGCGCTGCATCCGATCGTTGACGACCACCCTCTGTTTCATCGCGCTCATACGTGGTTGCGCAGCATCAGCTTGACCGGGTGTGGCCGCAAATACACCTGATCCGCCAGATAGGGCACACCGCACCGCCGATGTGATGGCCGAAGAGCGTGAGCGGCACGACCAGCGGCACCCGCTCGACCGCATGGTCCTCGATGAGCCCGAGCAACTCGGCGCGGCTGTCGCGGTCGAGTGTCTGCTTGAAGTAGCCGAGCATGTGATGCAGCACATTTGCCTGCCGGCGCGGTGTGGCGATGACAGTGAAGGCCGCCATGAACTCGGACGCATAACGTTCCTGAAATGCGTGCCGGTCCATCGACTTGCCCGAAGCCACCAGGCGGCCGAGACGCTGATAGGACTCCGGCCGGTGTGCCATGAGGGTGAGCTTGTGAATCGTGTTGAACCTGACGACATCCCCCATCGACCAGCGCGCGGTGAACAGATTCGCGAGACGTCGATACGCAAACACCCGCTCGATGAAGTTCTCGCGCAGGCGGGGATCCCGTTTGTGGCCACCGTCGAAGCGCACGCGTTCTCCAGGCAGGCAGGCCGAAATACCGAGACGGATGGGTTCGCGGTGCATCGACGACACGTCAGACGGCTGCATGATGCTCATGCCGCGGATTCGCGGGCAGTCTCTGCCAGCGGCGTCGTGCGGGCTTCACACCACGGCTCGTTGAACAGGGTACGTTGGGACCCGTTCTTCACCAGCAACATCTGGAACAACCCGGCGTGCCGCTCGAGGAATGCGGCTTCGCAGGAGGCGAGGTACAGATCCCACATGCGAATGAAGCGCTCGTCGAACCCGAGCGCGCGGACGCGATCGAGGCTCTGATGGAACCGGAGGCGCCAGGCGTGCAGCGTGCGCGCGTAGTGCGTGCCGAAGTTCTCGGCGTGATACATCGACAGCGACGTGGTCCGCGCCAACGACCTCAGCACCTCCCCGACCGACGCCAGTTCGCCGCCGGGGAAGATGTACTTCTCGATCCAATCCGGCGTGCCGTGATAGTTCGGAAACCACTGATCGTCGACCGTGATCGTCTGCAGCAGCATCGCACCGTCCGGCTCGAGCAGCCGATCGACGGCCTTGAAGTAGTCGTCGTAGTGGTTGAGACCGACCGCCTCGAACATCTCGATGCTGACCACCTTGTCGAACTGGCCGGTCAACTCACGGTAGTCGGCGCGCAGCACGTCGATGCGCGACCCTGCCTCGCCCAGCCGCGACCGCCACTCGCGGACGTGACGGAACTGCTCGTCGCTGATGGTCGTGGTCGTCACCCGGCAGCCATAGTGCGTCGACGCCCAGACGGCGAAGCCGCCCCATCCGCTGCCGATCTCGAGCACGTGATCGGACGGCGCGAGCCGCAGACGCCGGCAGATGCGATCGATCTTCCTGGTCTGCGCGATCTCGAGCGAATCCGCGGCCGACTCGAAGTAGCCGCACGAGTACACGAGCAGCTCGGCGTCCAGGAAGAGGCGGAAGAAGTCGTTGCCGAGATCGTAGTGGCGATGAATATGCCGCCGGCTGCCGGCGAGGGAGTTGTCGCGCAGGCGGCGCGCGATTCCGCCGGCCAGGCGGTGCAGTGCACCCGCGATGCGGCCCTGGTCGTCGAGAATGCGACGGTTGCGTAGCATCAGCCGGGCCAGCGGCACCAGGTCGGGCGTCGTCCAGTCTCCATCCATGAACGATTCGCCGATGCCGATGTCGCTCCCCGTGAGCGCGCGCAGGAAGAACCGCTCGTCGTGCACGACGAGTGTCGCGTCCAGGTCATCATCGGCGCCGAATCGATACGTGCGGTCGGAAGATTTCAGGGTGAGCGTTCCGCCGCGCAACCCGCGCAGGCCCGCTAGAAACGCCGTTGTCGCCCACTGCGTCACCATGCTCATCGCTCCGTCAACGGATCGGTCTGATCGGCCGTTCCGGTATCCCATGCCGCGCGTTCTCCCACGCCGTCGCCCGTGACGCGAGGCACGAGGGGGACGCCCTTCCACCACAACTTCAGCGCTTGCCAGTGAATGCCCGCGACGACGTTCGCGGTCATGGCCGGATAGCGGACGAGCGCCCGACGGATCTCGAGCGCGCTCCAGGGCCGCCGGTCGAGCGATAGCGTCGCGTCGAAGCAGACCGAGCCCGCCGTGACCGTTTTCATGTGCGCGACGAGATGCCCAGCCGGCGGCGTGAAGGCGAACTCGTAATCCAGGTCGACCGGCATGAACGGCGACACATACAGCGACTTCGCGGCCGCGGAGCGGAACGTCGGCGATGCGGGCTCCGGCCGCAGCCAGTAGTTGTGCGACCCGCCGAACGTGTTGTGCACTTCCGCGAGGACCACCTGCAGCCGATCGCTGGCGTCGAAGCAGTAGAAGAACGACACCGGGTTGAAGCCGTAGCCGAGATACCGGAGGTGCGTCAGCAGGAAGATACGACCGTCCGGCAGGTCGATCCCGTGCCTCGTCGCGTCGAGCGCGAGCCGGTCCCGCAGCGCGCGCGCCGGATCGCCGAGGTGATCGCGGTCGTCGAAGCTCGCCCAGTTCCAGCGGTTGTAACTCGTCACCCGCGACACGCGCATCAGTTCGGGCACGCGATCGACGTCGAGCAGCGCCATGAACAGCGGGTAGGTGAACGCATGCGCGACCGGCGCGAACCGCCGATGGCGCAGCGTGCCGGCGAACAGCCCCGACTCAATCACCACTCGACCCCGAGCGCGCCGGCGACCCTGAGCGCGGAGTTCAACCCGTCCTCGTGAAACCCATGGAACCAGTAGGCGCCGCAGTAGTGCGTGCGGTTGACGCCGCTGACCTCGCGCCACCGTTGCTGCGCGCCGATCGCCTCGCGGGTGTAGAGCGGGTGGCGGTAGACGAACCGACCCAGCACGCGACGTTGGTCGATCTCACCGTCTGGATTGAGCGTGACGCAGTACTGCTCCAGCGTGCGGAGCCCCTGAAGGCGATTGAGGTCGTAGGTCACCATCGGCGGTGCCTGGCCGTCTGCGCCGAGCAGGTAATTCCACGACGCGCGCGCGCGCGGCCGTACGGGCAGCACCGACGCGTCGGTGTGCAGCCACGCCACGTTGGCCGTGGTGGTGAAGTTCGAGAGGACGTCACGCTCGCGATCGCTGGGGTCCGCGAGCATGGGCAGTACCTGATCGCCGTGACAGGCGAACAC
>JANOJK010001095.1:0-2625 GCA_031408165.1 Acidobacteriota bacterium
AAGGTCGATGACGTCACCGGCCAGAGCACATTCAAGAAGGACGGGAAGGTCACGGCCACGAACGTGCGCACGATCTCGGCGGACGGCAACACGCTGACGATCACGAGCACGGGCACGACGGCGGACGGCAAGCCGCGCAAGGACGTGCAGGTCTTCGACAAGTAGAGAGACCGGCCGTGGCGGGGTGCTCGATGGGTATAATCGCGCACCATGTCACGACCATCATGGCGAAGTCCATGCGCTCTAAGCCTTGGTTAAGCCATCACCACACCCGGCAGACCGGCTGCCGCACCATCTTCGCGGTGGCCGGGCAGCTGAACGCGGTCGCGAACTCCGGCATGTTCGCCACGACCCCGTTGGTCCGGTACTCTCCGGGCGAATGCGGGTTGGTCTGCGCGTGCAGCCGGGCAATCTCCGCGCTCTTGTTCTCGCACCACATCTGCGCCCAGCCGACGAAGAACCGCTGCTGCGGGGTAAAGCCGTCGGCGGTGCCGAGCGCCTTGGACTTCATCAGCTCCATCAGCGCCATCCAGGCGAGCCGCACGCCCCCGTTGTCCGCAACGTTCTCGCCGAGCGTGAGCTTGCCGTTGAGCTTTACGTCACCGACGGCCGTGTAGCCGCCGTACTGCGTGTCGAAGCACGCGGCACGCGCCTCGAACGCCTTGCCGTCCACCGGCGTCCACCACTCGCGCATGTTCCCCTGCGCGTCGAAGCGGCGCCCCTGGTCGTCGAACCCGTGCGTCAGCTCGTGCCCCACGACCGCGCCGGCCGCGCCGAAGTTCACGGCCTCGTCGGCCGCCCGGTTGAAGAAGGGGGGCTGCAGGATGCCCGCGGGAAAGTTGATGTTGTTCTCGAGCGGGTTGTAGTACGCGTTGACGGTGGGGGGCGTCATCAGCCATTCCGTCTTGTCCACGGGCTTGCCGATCTTGGCCAGCTGGCGCCGGTAGCCGAAGGCGTTCGCGCGCTGTGAGTTCCCGTAGGCGTCGCCGCGGACGATCCGGAGGGTCGAGTAGTCGCGCCAGCGATCCGGATAACCGATCTTGTTGGCGACGGCGCGAAGCTTGGCCTCCGCGGCCTTCTTGGTTTCGTCGGACATCCAGGAAATCTCCTTGATGTCGGTGCCGAGCGCCGCTTCGATCGCCTCGACCATCTGAAGCGTGCGCGCCTTTCCCTCCGAGCCGAACGTGCGGTCGACGTAGATTTTGCCAAGCGCTTCGCCCAGGTCGCTGTCGGTCGCCTCCACACAGCGCTTCCACCGCGGGCGCTGCTCCTTCGCGCCGGTCAGGGTCTTCCCGTAGAACGTGAAGTTCTCGTCAACGAAGCGCTTGGGCAGCATGTGCGCGTTCGAGTGGATGACATGCCAGCGCATGTAGGTCTTGAGATCGGGAAGCGGCGTGGCCGCGATGACCTGGTCGACCGCCTTCAGGAACGCCGGCTCCGTCACGTTCGCGCTGTCCCCCGGGGGCGCTTCCGCGCGCTCGAAGTACTGCGACATGTTGAAATTCGGCATCAGCGTCTTCACCTCGTCGCGCGACATCTTGTGGTAGATGTTCGTGGGGTTGCGCTGCGCGACGCGGTCGAGCGCGTTTTTCGCGAGGGTGGTCTCGATCGCCATGACGATTTTCGCGCCGGCCGCGCCCGCCGCCGGCGTGTCGCCGCCGAGCTGCAGCATCCGGCTCACGTGCTGTTCGTATTCCGCCCGCAGCTTCGCCGAGTTCGCGTCCTCTTTCAGGTAGTAGTCGCGATCGGGAAGCCCCAGCCCGCCCTGGCCGACGATCAGCATGTACTGCGTGGCGTCCTTGAAGTCCGGCGCCGCGCCGAAGCCGAAGAACCCCGTCATGCCGACGGTGTGCATGCGCCCCACGACCCCGGGGATCTCGGCCTTGGCCTTGATGGCGGCCACGCGGGCGAGATCCGGCGCGAGCGGCTCGGTCCCCCTTGCCTCGATCGCCGGCTCCGCCATGCAGCCCGCGTAGTAGTCACCCACCTGCCGTAGCTCGGGGGCCGCCGCGGGCTTCGCCGCGTCCTCGACAATGTCGCGCAGGATCGCGTTGTTCCGGTCCTGCAGCTCCTCGAACCGGCCGTAACGGGGCTGATCGGGCGGCGCGGGATGGTTCGCCATCCAGCCGCCGCAGGCGAATTGGTAGAAGTTCTCGCAGGGGCTGGCGGTGCGGTCGAGGGCCGTGAGATCGATACCGGATCGGCTGGCCATCGGCTGCGGCGTGACGTCCTGCGCGCGCAGCCGCGCGCCTTCGGCGCTCAACAGCATCGCGACCGGCAGGACGATTACCGCGACGGCTCTGCTACGTGTCATCATTCATCTCCTGCGATGTTGTCAGTCTATCCCAGCGATCGCGCCACGGCGGGACTGGTCCTGGCGCACGGCGCCGGCGGCGGGCAGGCCAGCCGATTCATGACCCAGGCGGCCACGGCGTTCGCGGCGCGCGGCATCACCGTCGGCACGTTCGACTTCCCCTACATGGCCCAGGGACGAAAGGTCCCGGACAAGGGACCGATCCTCGAAGCGCACTGGCGGGCGGTCATCGACGCGACACGCGGGGACACCGCGTTCGCCGGCCTGCCGCTCTTCATCGGCGGCAAGTCCATGGGCGGACGGATCGCCTC
>JANOJK010001099.1:0-3112 GCA_031408165.1 Acidobacteriota bacterium
CGGCCCGCATCCGCACGCTCTACAACAGCAAGGACAAGGTCGGGGACTTCCTGCGCTCGACGCTGGGTCCTGCGCTCGAATACGCGTCGCGTATCGCGGGTGACGTCGCCTACAGCCCGGAGGACGTGGACAAGGCCATGCGGTGGGGTTTCGGCTGGGAGCTGGGCCCGCTCGAAACGGCCGCCGCGCTGCAAGGATCAGCGTCCAGCGTCGAGCTTCCAGCTTCCAGCTCCCAGCTTCCAGCTTCCAGCTCCCAGCTTCCAGCGGCCAGCGGCCAGCTTCCAGCTTCCAGCTCCCAGCTTCCAGCTTCCAGCTTCCAGCTCCCAGCGGCCCGCCTTCGCCAAGGCTTCGGCGGGCAAGGCAGCCTTCCAATCGTTCGGAAGAACTCGGGTGCCAGCCTGCTCGACATGGGCGACGGAGTCCTGCAGGTCGAGTTCCACTCCAAGATGAACGCCATCGGCGGCGACACGATCGAGATGCTGCACGCCGGCGTGAAGGAGGCGTCGCGCAATTTCGCCGCGCTGGTCGTCGGCAACGACGGCCCGAACTTCTCCGCCGGCGCCAACCTGATGCTGCTGCTGCTCGAAGCGCAGGAGGGCAACTGGGACGAGGTGGACCTCATGATCCGGTCGTTCCAGGGCGCGACAATGGCGCTGAAACATGCGGACGTGCCGGTCGTCGTGGCGCCGGCCGGCCTGACGCTGGGCGGCGGGTGCGAGGTCGCGCTGCACGGCGCGAGGGTGCAGGCGGCCGCCGAAACCTACATCGGACTCGTGGAGGTTGGCGTCGGGCTGATCCCCGCGGGCGGCGGCACCAAGGAGATGCTCGCCCGCGCCATGGAATCGCTGCCGGCGCCTGCCGACGTCATCCCGCACGTTCAGCGGGTGTTCGAGATCATCGGGTTCGCAAAGGTGGCGACGAGCGGGCCCGACGCGCGGCGCATCGGCTACCTGCGCGACGCGGCCGGGATCACGATGAATCGCGACCATCTGCTCACCGACGCCAAGGCGCTGGCGCTGGAGCTGGGGCGCGGCTACACCCCGGCACGGCCGCGGGAGGCGATCCGTGTCGGCGGCGAGGGCGTCCTGGCCACGCTCAAGCTCGGGGTGCACCTCGCCTGGCGCGCGGGCCGCATCAGCGATCACGACGCGCTCATCGGCCGCAAGCTGGCCTGGATCCTCGCGGGTGGAAACCTCCAGCGTCCCGGCACGCTGTCGGAGCAGCAGTTGCTCGATCTCGAACGCGAGGCGTTCCTGAGCCTGTGCGGCGAGCGAAAGACGCTCGAGCGCATCGCCCATACGCTCAAGACCGGGAAACCGTTGCGTAACTAGATTTGGATTTCACAGGAGGGGAGGAGGTCAGGAGCTATCAGGTTTATTTCTGAGCTCCCCAGCTCCTGTTCAAGGGACTTTGAAGACTTACGACGAAGGGTCGGGGGCGGCAGTGGTGGTGATTCCCGGCGTCCAGGGACGCTGGGAATGGATGCTGCCGGCGCTGCGGGCGCTCTCGCAGCGGTGCCGCGTGATCAGCTACTCGCTCGGCGCCGCGAGGACGTTCGACGAGCTGGTGGCGCAGGTGGACGACGTTCTGGATCGGTGTGGAGTGCAGACGGCGGCGGTCTGCGGCGTGTCGTTCGGCGGACTAATCGCCACCAAGTACGCGGCGGCGCGGCCGGACCGCACGTCGGCGCTCGTCGTCGTCTCCACGCCGTCACCGGCGTGGACGCCGTCGGCCGTGCAGGCACGCTACCTGGCGAGCCCGTGGTGGTCGACACCGGCGTTTCTCGCGACGTCGCCGGGCCGGATGTGGCCCGAGATTGCCGCGGCCCGCGCCGGCTGGCCGTCCCGGCTGTGGTTCTGCGCGGAGCACCTGGCGCGGATCGCCGCGGCGCCGATCGTGCCCGCGGACATGGCCGCGCGCGCACGGCTGCACCCGGGCGCAGGGCTCGCGGCCGACTGCACGCGCGTCCGGGCGCGCGCGCTGGTGATCAGCGGATCGCCGGATCTCGACCAGATCGTCCCGGCCCTGTCGACGCGCGAGTACGTGCAACTGTTTCGGGACGCGAGATACGTGATGATGGAACGGACGGGACACCTCGGGCTTCTGACGCAGCCCGATCGGTTTGCCGCGATCGTAGGTGAATTCGTCAATGCCTGTCAGTGAATTCGTGAATGCCCGTGCGTGAGTTGGTCAATGCCAGCAGTTCATGATCTGAAGGGACCGGCCGGCCGGATCGAGGCGCTGCTCGACGCGCCCGAGGGCCTGCCCAGGGCGGCCATCGTCTTCGCGCACCCGCTGCCGACGCACGGCGGGACGATGCACACGAAGGCGGTGTACCAGGGCACCAAGGGACTCGTGCGCGCGGACTGTGCGGTGCTGCGGTTCAACTTCCGGAGCGTGGGGGCGAGCGAGGGGTCTTTCACCGGCGGTCCCGGCGAGCGGGAGGACTACGCGGCGGCGCTGGATTTCATGCACGCGCGATATCCGGACCGGCCCCTCTGGGCGGCGGGGTTTTCGTTCGGCGGCTGGATCGCGCTCGAAGGGGGCGCGGCCGACGATCGCGTCAGCGTCCTTATCGGCGTCGCGCCGCCGGTCACGAGAGAAGGCTACGACTTTTCCGGCACGAGGCGCTCGACCAAGGCCAAGTTCTTCATCCAGGGGGAAGCCGACGACATCTGTCCGCTCCAGGACATGTGGAAGTTCTACAGCGAGCTGCCGGAACCGAAAGAGCTGGTCATCATCGACGCCGCGGATCACCTCTTCGACGGGCACACGACGGAAGTGGGCGAGGCGCTCGAGGACCTCGTGAAGGATTTCAATGGCTGACGCTTTCATCGTCTCCGCGGTGCGGACCCCGGTCGGCAAGGCGCCGAACGGGACGCTCCGCTACACGCGCCCCGACGAGCTCGCCGCCGTCGCGATCAGAGAGGCGCTGCGGCGCGTGTCCGCGCTCGACCCGGCCGAGATCGAGGACGTGATCCTCGGCTGCGCGATGCCGGAGGCCGAGCAGGGGCTGAACGTCGCGCGCATCGCGAGCCTGCGCGCGGGGGTGCCCATCACCGCCTCCGCCGTCACGGTCAACCGCTTCTGCTCGTCCGGTCTGCAGGCGATC
>JANOJK010001113.1:0-1986 GCA_031408165.1 Acidobacteriota bacterium
ACGGCTACTTCTCCGGTTGCTTTTCTGGTGCCGCGCCCCCCGCGGCCTTCGCCTTTGCCGCCTCCACGAGCTGCTTGATCTTCGCGCGCCGCACGACCACCCGCTTGCGGTTGATCTGGTGCCGTGATTTGTCGCCGTTCAATCTGGACATATTGGGCTTTAGGCTTTGGGCTTTTGGCTTTAGGGGCTTTGGGCTTGAGCAGGCTTTAGGCTTTAGGCTTTGGGGGCTTTGGCCTTTAGCAGGCTTTAGGTTTCAGGCTCAGGGGGCTTCAGGAAATCCAAGCCCGTGGCTTCCAGCGTACCCCAACTCCCCCTGAAGCCTGAAGCCTAAAGCCACGTGAAGCCTAAAGCCACCTAAAGCCTAAAGCCTAAAGCCCAAAGCCCAAAGCCTAACTAAAGCCTAAAGCCTAAAGGCCGGCCCCGATCGATCCCGTTTGCGGCATGACGGTGGATCCCTCCACCCCTCTGCGGATGAATCATGGCGGGACGACGTAATACTTCTGTGCGCCGTCGTGCGTCGCCCGGTTGGCCGCGTCGAGCCTGCGAATGCGCTTCGGCTGCGACGGGGGTGAACCAACCGTCTACTCTGAACCGAGAGCTCTGAGGCGTTGCAGGAAGGGCTCGGTCTTTTCGTGAAGGATCGCCACCAGCTCGGGATCGAGGAAGTGGTAAGTGTCGGAGATGTCGAGGCAGACGACATGAAGGAGCGCCGGGTGGGCGGGGAACATGTTCTCCAGGGCGTGGATCTGTTCGTGGTCCATCACGAAGACGATGTCGGCCCACTCGAGCATACGCTGGTTCACCTGGACCATGGCCTCGTCGCTCGTCCCGGCGGACAGCACGTCGAGGGAGGGATCCTTGGCGAACACCCGTTCGGCGGTGGCGCTGCGTTTCCTGTTGTAATGGCAGATGAAGAGCGTGCGGATCGCGGGTTTCGAGACCCCCATCGGTTTCGGGTAATCTTACCAGTATGAGTTCCGCTTTGAAGGGTCTGATCGCGGCGGCGATTGTGTCGGGTTCCGCGGGCGTGACGTGGTTCATGCCGGCCATGTCGGCGACGGCGTCCACGGCGGCACAGGGGGCCTCGCCGGCCCCGCGGGCCGCCGAGCGGCACCTGCGCAACATCCGGCAGCTCACGTTCGGCGGGGAAAACGCGGAGGCCTACTTCTCGCCGGACGGCAACCGCCTGATCTTCCAGTCGACGCGGGAAGGAACGCCGTGCGACCAGATCTTCACGATGAAGATCGACGGATCGGATCTGAAGCGCGTCAGCACCGGCACCGGGCGGACGACGTGCGGGTACTACTATCCGGGGGGCACCGGCATCCTCTTCGCCTCGACGCACCGGGCGAGCGAGGCGTGTCCGCCGAAGCCCAGCTTCGCGCGCGGCTACGTGTGGCCGATCTACGACGGGTACGACATCCACCGGGCCAACGCCGATGGCTCCAACCTGCGGCCGCTGACGACGGCGCCGGGCTACGATGCGGAGGCGACGATCGCCCCCGACGGCCTGATCGCGTTTACGAGCGTGCGCGACGCGGACATGGAGATTTACACGATGCAGGCGGACGGCTCCGGCGTGCGCCGGCTCACGACCAGCCCGGGGCCTGACGGCGGACCGTTCTTCTCATGGGACGGCCGGAAAATCGCGTACCGGGCGCGGCCGCTCGGACCGGGCACCGAGCTGACCGATTACCTGGCGCTGCTGAAGGAACACATCTGGCGGCCGACGAAGCTCGAGCTCTACGTGATGGATCGCGACGGCCGGAACAACACGCAGGTGACGACACTCTCGTCCGCGACCTTCGCGCCGTCGTGGCACCCGGACATGAAGCGCCTGATCTTCGCGTCGAACGTCAAGGATCCGCAGCAGCGCAACTTCGACATCTTCCTGATCAACCTCGACGGCACCGGCCTGGAGCAGATCACGTTCAACCAGACCTTCGACGGGTTCCCGATGTTCTCGCCAGACGGCAAGCACCTCGT
>JANOJK010000175.1:0-3531 GCA_031408165.1 Acidobacteriota bacterium
GGTCTGATCGCCGGCAACGGCCGGTTTCCCTTTCTCGCCCTCCAGGGGGCGCGCAGCCTCGGCCACGACGTCACCGTCGTCGCCGTGAAGGAGGAGGCGTTTCCGGAGCTCGAAGGGACGGCGCGCGACGCCGGGGCGGACCTTCACTGGGTCTCGCTCGGCCACCTGGGTAAGTGTATCAAGATCCTGAAGGAAGCCGGGGTCAGACAGGCCGTGATGGCCGGGCAGGTGAAGCACGCGAAAATCTTCTCCGGGATCATCCCCGACCTCACCCTGCTGTCGGTGCTGACGAAGCTGCGCGCCAGGAACACCGACGCGCTCATCTCGGCCGTGGCCGAGGTGCTCCGGGGCGAAGGCATCGAGCTCCTCAATTCCACGGCGTTCCTCGAACCGCTGCTGGCGAAGGCCGGCACGCTCAGCCGCCGCGCCCCTGACGCAGACGAAATGGAAGACCTCGCCTTCGGCTATCGCACGGCGGACGCGGTCGCCGCCCTCGACATCGGTCAGACTGTCGTGGTGAAGGACAAGGCCGTCGTCGCCGTCGAAGCGATGGAAGGGACCGACGTGGTGATTCGGCGCGCGGGCGAGATTGCCGGCCCGGGCACGCGGGTCGTGAAGGTGGCAAAACCGAAGCAGGACATGCGGTTCGACGTGCCCGTCGTCGGCATCGCGACGATCGAGATCATGAAAGCCGCCGGGGCGACCGCGATCTCGATCGATGCCGGGAAGACGCTGGTCGTCGACGGACAGAAGTTCTTCGACGCGGCGGACGCCGCCGGAATCGCCGTCGTCGGCCGTCCGCGGGAGGCGCCGCGTGCCTGAGGGGCGGTTGCGCGTCGCGGTCATCGGCGTCGGCCACCTGGGGAAACATCACGCGCGCCTGCTCGCCGGAATCGAGGGCGCGCAGCTCACGGCGGTCGTGGACACGGACCTCGAACGCGCGTCCGCCGCCGCCGGCACCACCGGCGCGCGCGCGATTGCGGACTACCGGGAGTTGTTCGACACGGTGGACGCCGTCACGGTGGCGGCGCCGACCGAGCGGCATCACGAGATCGCCCTGCCGTTTCTGGAGCGCGGGATTTCGGTCCTGGTAGAAAAGCCGATCACCCGGACGCTCGAGGAAGCCGACGCCTTGATCGCGGCGGCGGACGCGGCGGGCGCCACCCTGGCGGTCGGGCACACGGAGCGCCATAACCCCGCAGTGGCGGCGGTGCTGCCGCTCGTCTCGACACCCCGGTTCATCGAGGTCCACCGGCTGGGCGTGTTTCCCGACCGGAGCCTCGACATCGACGTCGTGTTCGACCTCATGATCCACGACCTCGACATCATCCTGGCGATGGTCAAATCAGAGGTCACGGCGATCGAGGCCGTCGGCGTCCCGGTGCTGACCGACAAGTTCGACATCGCCAACGCGCGGCTCCGGTTCGCGACGGGGTGCATCGCCAACGTCACCGCCAGCCGCATCAGCAAGGACCGGGTCCGGAAGATCCGCTTCTTCCAGCCCGACGCCTACATTTCGATTGACTACGCGGAGCAGGAAGTCGAAGGCTACCGCCTCAAGCGACGCGAGGGGCAGCGCCCGGAGATCCAGGGTGGCAAGCTGCCCGTCACGCGCGAGGAGCCGCTCAAGCGCGAGCTCGAGGACTTTGTCCGCGCCGTGCGCGACCGGCGCCGCCCCCTGGTGAACGGCGACGACGGCCGCCGCGCCCTCGCCCTGGCGCAGGCGATTGCAGAGAAGATGGAGACCGTTTAACCAGTTGGCCCGACCTTCAGGTCGGGCGTGCCCAAGCAAGCTGGGGAGCTGGCTCGTGGACGCCCGACCTGAAGGTCGGGCTAACTGGTGGATGCTGAAAAAGATGTTTGCTGATCTGAACGCTTTCATCTCCGCGCTCGACCAGGAGCGCGAGCTGGCGCGGATCCAGGAGCCGGTGAGCCCGGACCTCGAGATCTGCGCGGTGACAGACCGCGTGTCGAAGTCCCCCGGCGGAGGGCCCGCGCTGCTGTTCGAGAAGCCCACCGGCTTCGACATGCCGGTCGCCATCAACCTGTACGGATCGGCCAGGCGGATGTGCATGGCGCTCGGCGTGAAGTCTCTCGACGATCTGGCGCGCGAGATCGAGGAGCTGACCAACCCGAAGATGCCGTCCGGCGTGCTCGACACCCTGAAGATGCTGCCGATGCTGGCCCGTCTGAAGGACCTGATGCCGAAGACCGTGAGCAGCGCCCCCTGCCAGGAGGTCGTGAACAGGAACGGGACGCTGGACGAGATCCCGATCCTGACGTGCTGGCCCGAGGACGGCGGCGCCTACATCACGCTCCCGATGGTGTTCACGCGCGACCCCGAGACCGGCATCAGGAACATCGGCACCTACCGCATGCAGGTGTTCGACGGACGCACGACGGGGATGCACTGGCAGAGACACAAGGGGGGCGCGCAGCACCACCGCGTCGCCGAGCGCCTCGGCAGGCGCATGCCCGTCTCGGTCGCGCTCGGCGCCGATCCGGCGCTGCCGTTCGCCGCCACTGCACCCATGCCGGAAGGGCTCGACGAGCTGCTCCTCGCGGGCTTCCTCCGCCGCGACCGCGTCGAGCTCGTGAAGTGCGTCACCAACGATCTCGAGGTGCCCGCGAGCGCGCAGATTATCCTCGAAGGCTACGTCGATCCGGGCGAACGGCGCCGCGAAGGACCGTTCGGCGACCACACCGGCTTCTACTCGCACCCCGACGACTATCCGGTGTTCCACATCACCTGCGTCACGCACCGCAAGAACCCGATCTACCTGACCACGGTCGTCGGCATTCCGCCGATGGAGGATTACTACCTCGGCAAGGCGAGCGAGCGCATTTTCCTGCCGCTCATCAAAAAGACGGTCCCCGAGATCGTCGACATGAACTTTCCGGCCGAGGGCATTTTCCACAACATCGTCCTCATCTCGATCGACAAGCGGTACCCCGGCCACGCGCGCAAGATCATGAATGCCGTGTGGGGGCTGGGCCAGCTGATGTTCTCGAAGACCGTGATCGTCGTCGACCAGGACGTTGACGTGCAGAACCTGTCCGAGGTCGCCTGGATCGTCGGCACGCACATCGATCCCGAGCGCGACATCCAGTTCATGCGCGGGCCGGTGGACGACCTCGAGGACGCCAGCGATCTGCCGGCCTACGGCAGCAAGATGGGGATCGATGCGACCCGCAAGTGGCCCTCGGAAGGGTTCCCGCGCCCGTGGCCGACGCGCATTCGCACCACCGGCGCCGCCGCGACGCGGGCGGACGCGATCTGGACCCGTATCCGCCAGGGATGGCGGGCATGACCGCGATATCGCTCGACGAGGCGCAGGCAATCCTCGCCGACCGTAACCTGATCGCCGTCGGCGCGCGCGGTGACGAGGCGCGTCGCCGGCGCCATGGCGCCAGGACGACGTTCGTGCGCGTGTTCGAGGTGCACACCGGCGCCATTCCGTCCGCCGTGCCGGCGTCGGCCGCGGCCGGCGAGCTGCGCGTGACCGGCAAGCCGCCGTCGGTGGCGGCCGC
>JANOJK010001161.1:0-2112 GCA_031408165.1 Acidobacteriota bacterium
CGGCCCGAGCGGCCAGCCCTGGATGACGAACAGTTGCGCGCCGACGACACCCGCGAGCGCCATCACCGCGCCCGGCGAGAGATCGATGCCGCCCGAGATGATGACGATCGCGGCGCCGACGGCCGCGATGCCGTAAATCGCGGAGTACTTGAGGATCAGAAGGCCGTTGTTCGCGTTCAGGAACGGATGGGAGCGCGTGCCGTCCGGCCACAGCCACCAGGTGAAGAAGAGCACCTCGAAGACGAGGATCGCCACCGTGCTGAGCTCGCGGATCTCCCAGACCTTCTTCACAACGCCATCTCGTGGGTGGCCAGGCGCATGACGGATTCCTCGGTGGCCTCGGCCCCCTCGAGTTGTCCCTGGATGTGTCCTTCGCGCATCACCAGGATGCGGTCCGCTAGCGCGAGCATCTCGGGCAGGTCGCTCGACGCGACGAGACACCCGGCGCCGCGCGCCGCCTCGCGCCGCACGATTTCGTGAATCTCGAACTTTGCGCCGACGTCCACGCCCTTCGTGGGCTCGTCGAGCAGCAGGACTTTCGGGCACGTCGCGAGCCACTTGGCCACGACGACCTTCTGCTGGTTGCCGCCGCTCAGCGCGTCGGGAAGAATCTCGACGCCCGAGGCCTTGATGCGGAACGCGTCCACGAGGCGCTGCGCGGCGCGCCGCTCGCGTCCGGCGCGCACGAGCACGTCCCCTTTCGCCGTCCGGTCCGGCAGGACGAGGTTGTGCCGGATCGTCAGGTTGTAGAGCAGCCCCTGGCGCTGGCGCTCCTCCGGCACGAGCGCAATCCCGGCGCGCGCGGCGGCCCGCGGCGAGGAGGCGGGTACGAGCTGTCCCTCCACGCGGATGGTGCCGGCGTCGGGCGTGAAGAGCCCGAAGATCGTCTCGAGCAGCTCGGACCGGCCGGATCCGACGAGCCCGAACAGCCCCACGATCTCGCCCGGACGAACCGACAGCGTCACATTCGTGAAAGCGGGGCGGCGGGCGAGTGACTCCACCGCGAGAACGGGCGTCGTCGTGTCCGCGTACGCGTCTCTCGCCCGCGCCGCGCGCGGCGGCAGCTCGCGGCCGACCATCGCGCGGACGACGTGATCGGCGGTGACGCTGCGGCGATCGCAGGTTTCAACGAACGCGCCGTCGCGGAGCACGGTAATGCGATCGCAGAGGCGGAACACTTCAGCAATCCGGTGCGAGACGTAGAGCAGGGTCACGCCGCCGGCCTTGAGCCGCTCCAGGACGGCGAAGAGATGGTCGGTCTCGCCATCGGTCAATGACGTCGTCGGCTCGTCCAGCACGAGGATCTGGCATTTGAACGCGAGCGCGCGCGCCACCTGCAGCAGCTGCCGGTGCGCGACCGACAGCGAGTCCGCGGCGGCGTCGGGGGAGATGTCGAGGTGCAGCTCGCCGAGAATCGCCGTGGTCCGCTCGCGCATCTCGGCGTGGCGCAGCCGTCCGCCGCGCGTGAGCTCGCGGCCGGCGAAGATGTTCCCGGTGACGGTGAGGTTGGGGAAGCTCAGCATCTCCTGGTAAACCATGCCGATGCCGCGTTCGAGCGCTTCCCGCGGGCTGCGCAGGTGCAGCCGCTCCCCCCGCCAGTGCACGTCACCACCGTCGGGCTGGAGGATCCCCGCGAGCACTTTGAGCAGCGTGGATTTCCCGGCGCCGTTTTCTCCCATCAGGGCGTGCGCGTCCCCCGCGGCGACGCCGAACGTCACGCCGCGCAGCGCCTTGACGGCGCCGAACGACTTGCGAACGTCGGTGAACTGGAGCCCCGTGGATGATGCCGATGCCGTCAAAGTCACGCCGGGGCAGAATATACGTCATCGGTGGCGCGAAACGTAATCGCTTACAATGCCCGCCATGGTCAATTTGCTTCGTAGCGCCGCCGTTCTGCTGGCCTGCACCGTTTTCCTGGGGAGCACCGTGAGCCGCACGACCACCAAAGTCATGTTCCAGGGCACACCCGTCGAGATGGTGACGCTCACGAACAAGAACGGGATGGAAGTCCAGGCGATCAGCTACGGCGGGATCATCACGTCGCTCAAGGTTCCCGACCGCTCAGGCAAACCTGGCGACGTCGTCCTCGGTTTCGATCAGCCGAATCAGTAC